>JAUIKV010000051.1 GCA_030430615.1 Bacteroidia bacterium | reverse complement strand
TACATATCACCTTTTCGCGTTTTGAGCTGGCGCTTGAGGTCTTTGATGGTCTCATCAGTGGCCTTTTCAAAACTCTCCTCATCTGAGGAGGCGAATATCCGGGGCCCCGGAACGCTCAACCGGATTTCACAGATTTTACCTTTACCGGCGGATGCCTTTTCAATTTTATAAAGGACGTTGGCCCTCTGAATCCATTCGTATCTTTGGAACAACTTTTTGAGTTTTTTCATGAGAAGCTCCTCCACATAAGGACTCTTTTCCATATTTAAAAACTGGACGGTTGCTTTCATAGGCGCTTCAGATTGGATTGATTGGTTTAAATCAGTAAGATACGCCGAATAAGGACAGGAAAGAATGACCGCGGTCAACTTGGGGAAAATGTAAAATTCTGTATCTTAACCATCATAAACAAAGACAAACTTATAAATTGAAAAATCATGAAAAAAAACATGGGGTCAACTGACCGAATCATTCGCATCGTCCTGGCCGTTATCATTGCAGGACTTTATTACGGAGGTTACATTTCAGGAACCCTGGGCACCGTGCTTCTCGTTGTGGCCATCATCTTTGCCCTGACCAGCTTCATCAGCTTCTGCCCGGCCTATCTGCCTTTTGGCATTAACACCTGTGCTACAAAGGAAAAAGAATGAGGAAATACTTTTTTTCGTTTCGGACAGATTTCTTTGGAAAATGAAACATGACAAGATAGTGGTTGGGAGCGAGGAGTGGTGTGCCTTGCCTCAATTGAATATCCCAGCAATCAAAGTACGGGTTGATTCAGGAGCCAAGACCTCGGCGCTTCATGCCGTGAACATAGTCCCCTTCAAAAGGGATGGTGATGTATGGGTCAGCTACGAGGTCCATCCCCTTCAACGAAATGGCAAGACCACCGTCCATTGTGAATCACTGGTTATAGACAAGAGAAAGATAAGGAGCACAAGCGGTCTTGTTGAAATGCGCTATGTAGTTAGGACCTTGGTTGAGCTGGCAGGTTCCAGCTGGAACATAGAAGTCACCCTGACGAACCGGGATTCCATGGGTTACCGTATGCTGCTTGGCAGACAGGCCATGGCCGGAAAGATGCTCGTGGACCCAGAAGCCTCGTGCCTGGAGGGCGAGCCTTCCGATGAGGAGCTCAAGAAATTCTACCGATTCCAACAGCTCAAGTCAACGGGCCTGAAGATCGGACTTCTCGCTAGCAATCCTGACCTGTACAGCAATCGCCGAATCATGGAAGCAGGAGAGGAGCGTGGGCATAGCATGGAGTTTCTAAATATCAAGGATTGCTACATAAAGCTGGATGGCAAAAATCCAGAGATGCATTATCGGGGAGGAAGGATATTGAACGACTTCGATGCCATTATTCCGAGAATACGACCCAGCATCACATTCTACGGATGCGCTCTGACAAGGCATTTTGAGGCCATTGGGGTTTACACTCAGAATTCCGCCGCTGCCATTACCCAGTCAAGAGACAAGCTCTATTCGTTGCAGCTGCTAATCAACAACGGTCTGCCGATACCGACTACGGGTTTTGCCAATTCACCCCTAGACACGAATGACTTGATTCGCATGGTGGGTGGAGCACCACTGATCGTAAAGCTTTTGGAAGGCACACAAGGAAGAGGAGTTGTGCTCGCTGAAACCAAAAAAGCGGCTGAGAGTCTCATTAATGCATTCAAAAGTCTCAGGGCGAACATTTTGGTCCAGGAATTCGTCAAAGAAGCCAACGGGAAGGACATACGCTGCTTCGTGATCAACGGGAAAGTGGTTGCCAGCATGATGCGCACGGCGTCTCCGGGGGAGTTCAGGGCCAATATCCACATGGGTGGGACGGCCTCCATGGTCAAGATCACCCCCGAGGAGAGAAAGATAGCAGCTCTCGCAGCGAAAACGATGAATTTAAAAGTCGCCGGAGTCGACATCATTCGAGGATCACAGGGCCCTTTGCTCTTGGAAGTGAACTCTTCACCAGGCCTGGAGGGTATTGAAAATGCATCGGGCAAGGACATCGCCGGCATGATGATCGATGAGATTCAAAAAAAACTGAATAGCGGGGTCACTCACAAATCAAGAGGATGAATATCAATTCTGATAGGAAAAACCGAGCTCATCGAGACCTTTTTTGACCTGCTCATTTCTCATGAAGAGGTTCCAAAGGAGCCTGCTTCTGTAATTTTCGATCATGAGGATTTCCGGACCCTGGTCAATGGCCAGGTAGGCTTCAGCAACCCAACTCAGGTCGGAAGCAAAGGCATCATAGAATCCGGCAGGACCTAGCAAGTTCTCTTTGGTTTTATAAAAGGCTCTCAAGGCATTGAGAGATTGCTGCGGAGCGTAAGGCATCGAAGACAAAGCGGCTGTCGGGGAGATGATTCCCAAATCGTTGCCGGGGGAATGTGCCGAATACCCGAGACTGCCATCCGCATTTCTCGAATAACTGGCCGTAAGACCCCAGAAACCTGGACCATACCCTTTGTGATTTTTTGGATTATCCTGGCAATAGGCATAGTTGATCATTACGTGGTTTTTGTTGACCTCTTCGTAGTTCGCATGAGTGTCTGAAAGCCCGAAGGGATTGAGCCCGAGATAGGAGTAGTGCGACCAGAAAAGCGGACCACCCAATTCAGTGTTGCCCCGGTGCTTTACTATTAGAGGATAGCCATAAGCTGATCCTGAATATAGAATGTTGCCATTTTCGGCCCAGCCGGAGTCGTACGCTTGTTTCGAAATGGGATGGGTGGGAGAGGCTGCAGCAAGGACGTAAGTGATGAGCACCTCGTTGTAGCCTTCCAGTTTGAAGTCTATCTCAAATCCGTGGTTCGGGCTCCAGTGCCAGTAAAGAGCATCCTGGCCCTGGGAGTACCAATCCCATTCTACGGCCGTCCAAAGCTCGTATGCTTTTTGAGCCAGCTCCTTTTCTTCCTGATTCCCGTCTCGAAAATACTCATATACACAAACCAGCCCCTGGCACAGAAAGGCTGTTTCAACCAGGTCGCCCCCGTCATCGAGAGGACTGAAAGGGATGACTTTCCCGGTATTTCCATTTATCCAGTGTGGCCAGGCTCCGTGAAAGCGCTCAGCAGACTCTAAAAAAGCCAGAATTTTATCGATTCGCTGTAAGACCTCAGCCCGGTTGACAAAACTCCGCTCAATCGCAACTAGCATGGCCATGAGTCCGAAGCCGGTTCCTCCCGTCGCCACAACATTGGCATCCAGGGATGGGTTGTCCGGGTGGTAGCGTTCTCGGGCCGCACCCGAGTTTTGTTCAGCATAGTCCCAAAAATACCTGAAAGTTTCCCTTTGGGCCAGGTCAAGCAACTCCTCGTCGGACAGCCCCGGCTCAGGCATTTCTGTGGGCGGATCTGATTGCCCGCATCCGTACAACACAGAAATGAAAAGTAAACAGGCGAATATCTTGAGCAGGAATAGTCTCATGTTCTCAATGGGTTTTTGTGTTTAAAGCAGGTCTTCACCATCACCTTAGAAGTGCTATAATCCTCAGGGGTGCGCCACTGCCCCCTTCAATTTTCATTGGCAGGGCGACAATGTCAAATCCGTTTGAGGGCAGCAGATCCAGATTTGTAAGGTTTTCAAAAGCCGGAATGTTTTCTGAGAGGAGGATGACATGGCTTTTGAAATACTCGGATTGCCCATAGTCGATGCTCGGGGTGTCAATGCCGATGGCGGAGATGCTCCGATTTTCCACAAGCCATTGCGCCGCATCCGGTGAAAGACCAGGAAAATGAAGTTCCTTGACGGCAAGCTCCCCTCTCTGGGAGGTCCCCAGGTATTTTTCCTTATCCGGGTAGAACCGTGAAAATCCGGTATGAAGCAGGACGATGCTGCCCAGGGGGATATTCATTTTGTGTTTTTCTTCCCAACCGCGAAAGTCATTTATTCCTATGAGGTAGTCAGGGTCTTGGAGGGCTTGGGAAGAAACATCGATCTTTATAGCGTTTCCAATGAGTTTTTCCAGGGGGATTTCATCTGTCGTTTGCCCATTTTTCGAGAAGTGGATGGGCGCGTCGAGGTGAGTGCCCCCGTGCTCTGCGGTGCTAAAATTGTTTGCAGCATAGTAATAGCCTTTTTCGGTCAAACCCTTGAAAACCGTATCGAGTTCAAACTCTTTGGCCGTCACCCAATAGACGGTTTTGTCGGAATAGGAATGGGACAAATCGACTATTTTTCGCTCTGAGATATCCTTTTGGGATGTACTGTCCGTATACTTATAGGACACCTTGGACTCGTCACAAGACGCCAACACAATCAGAAAGAATAGAGCAAAAAGGTCAAGTTTTTTCATACGGTATGGAATTTCCTGAGTTGATCAATTCAACCTTTTGCCCTCGGTCTTGAAAGAAAGACCTTGCTGACCCGAAGTGGAAATCATCACAGCTTCAAAAAAGGGTTCGTTGGAATCTGGTTTTATCATCCATTCGAAGATGAAATTGGCACCGGTTCCACCTTCCCGATCGTGTTCGTCGATGATGATTTCGGCAGTTGCCATGGGAGGAATGAATATGGTCTTCCGGAAATAATTCCGGATAGAGTTTCCGTGCGTGTCGAAATACTCTGCCTTGCCTATGTAAATCGTGTCCTTTGCATTCGTATTTCTAAGACTGACTGTTGCCGTTAAGTCATGAGTTCTGCTTTCAGTCTGGCTGTATATCTGTGAATACACAGAAAGGTAGGTCGTACCTTTAGTCAGGGAATCCTTGAATCTGGGTTCAATGAATCTCTTTTCCCAATTGACCTCATTGATGGAGCTCGTCTCAGCTTTGTCCTGACAGGACTGGATCAAGAGAGCGATAAGAAGCATTTTCAGCAGGATTTTCATGGCGCAGTAACAATTAAGAGTCTAAACATCTACGAATATACTGATCCGATGCACATGATGAAAGCAATGGGTCGAGTATTAATCCAAAGCGGATAAAACGTCGTATTTGAACATGTACTTCTCATCCTGCTTTTTGATCTTGTTGCGAATCACCTCAACGTCAATTGCTACGCTGGCTGGGGTTCCCAGTTCATTCAAAATGAGGTCATGATTGTTCAATTCTCCGAACTGCAATACCTTCAAAAAAAGCTCAGGGGCGTTGTAGATCATGTCAAACAGAGTTTCATTGCTCGCCTTGTAAAACTCGAAATCATCCTCGCAGCTCTTATCAAAGGTGCACAGGAAATTCTGTACCCGCTCAAAATTCAATTCAGAGAGGTTTTCCCGGGTCACCTGGACAATTTCCATGTCACATTTCTCGCATGTAGGGGCGCTTTGTGCGAACCCGATCTGGAACGACAGAAACAATATCATCAGGGGTCTCATGAGATCTGTTTCTGTAAAAATAATAATTCAGTTCCTATTGTCAAAGCGTTTGCTAATGGTCCCTGAGAATGAAACAATAAGATGAAATAATAGGCTGCGCCAAAATCTTCTCTATCACATCTTCTATTCCATCAACATCATTTCACCGGGTTTCCAGGTCTTGTCGAACCAGGGCTCCAGTGGGCCGTAAATTCTGAGGATAATAAACCAGCCCTTTTTTTCGACCGTCTGAATCCAGTTTTTCTCTTTGCCTTCAGGAGGAGCAGGCCCGAAATACAGATCAACAGAACCGTCGCTGTTTTTCTCCAAATCGCTGAGCTCGCTATTGACACTTGGGTATGGATTATCTGTCTCCAGCATGCTTCGGGTTTGTGGGTCATATACAACCACAGACCAGAAATCTTTTACCGGCGGATTGGCCGGAATATTCAATTTATAGGATTTGGAACCGTCCAAATACCGACCTGCGCTGTCTTTGTAAAGTGCGCCATATTGTGAGCCCACTCCGACCATCTTGATTTCCATGGCAGGGGTGACAGCTGTTGCTATATAATGAAAGAGCGTTCGCCCATCTATTTCACGGGCATTTCCGGAAAGGAATTGATAACCGCCTAAAAAGGCAATGGTCCAGTAACTGTCAGGGTACATGTAGACTTTCTCATCTCGCGGGCTGAAAGATATGGCTCTCGCTGTTGCATTTCCTACTTTAACGGCATCTTCCAGGATGGCTCTCATCCGGTCATCCGGGTTAAAAGGCTTGCCCTTTTCTATGCCTATGGATTTGAACAGACCCAGGATCTGAGGTTCAAAAGCCTCCGAAGGCTCGTACTGGATCACGTCGTTCAATTCTTCATAAAACTTGAAATCATTGGCATGAACGGTATTGAATCTCTTGCCCGTCCAATTGATAAACACCGGTTCAGGGGGGTTGTCAGCCTGACTCAGCAAATACATGTTTGTATTCGCCTTGATGCTTTCCACGGCAGGTTTTGGATCTCCTTCTTGCAAGAAGCCTCTCCAGAATATGATGTTTTGATAGGTAAGAGGTTTAACTATGAAATATCCTTCGGGAACTTCACCTTCATAATCAGGGGGCAAGACCAGATACTTCCCACCCTGACCTTTGTCTGGACCGGCATTCCCCAAATCCGCAACATACCTGAAAAACATGTCGTTGATCATACCCAGTGTGTTGGGAGGGCTCTCGACCACAACGGGGCCATCTTTCAAATCGAAAATGTTGATGGTATAAACCGATTCGGTGTTGGGTGTGAGAAAAATCGACCTGGAGTCCATCAGGTTTTCAAATATTCCAAACTCTTCAAGTTTTGTTATGCCCGCTCCCTTGAATCCTTCCATCAGAGCCTGCATAGAGGCCGCAGGGATTCCGTTGAGAAAAGTTTCAATACCCCGGTTGAAATCAAGTTGATCGTATAATTTATCCACCGTTTCCTCAGAGGGATAGCCGTCAAAATAACTCAGGGTGCCCAACCTTTCAGACTCCACCCTCGCAGGGGTCACAATATGCTTTTTTATGGGTTCAACTGTTGAAGTTTCTTCGTTTGACAAAGTCTGTGCTTCCGGGTCTTTGCAGGAAAATAAAACTCCCATCAAAAGGAGCATTGTCAGATAGGTTAATTGGTTATTCATGGGTTTTTATTTTAGAATTAATCTAATCCGGCCTCGGATCAGAGGAGAATTTGAGGAAGCCCCTGTAGGCTCCAATGTATATGCTGTTCTTTGGGCCAAAGGTGTAGGTCGCCCAAATATTGTTGAATACTTTTTCATCGTAATTCTTCAGTCCCATTGAAAAGGATTTCATCATGAAGAAAATATTGTCCTTGAATTCTTTTTTTCCGAATTCGGGTCGAATGTAGAAGACCTTTCTTCCTGTCTCATAATCGATCGCGGTGAGCTGCCAGTCATGATGACCGTCGTCCGATTCCTCCTGTCGGTTGTACACATAGATCACTCCGGATGCCGTTGACATTTTTGGCGTGGCTGTCTTGGCGTCGACGTGCTCGGCTGGCCAGTTCTCCACCTTTTCAAATTTCCCCGTTGCCGGATTCAGGTCGTAGCGATCGATGCCTCCCGGTGTGTCGTTGAAATCAAAAGGATCAATGTAGTTGTAGGTGTTCCCTATAAAAAGGCTGTTTCTATAGGCCACAATAGAGTTTTCGCAGGCGCTGGCGTCTTTTTCGAAAACAGGCATTCGGTTAACCAGATGACCGTCCTCCTGTGAATAGATGTTCATATTGATCTGACCCTGATCGTTGTCAGCAATGATCACGAACCGATCGTCCATTAAGGTCGGAGTGGTTCCGCTGCCATCATTGAGATGGCCTTTCTTTTGTGTTCCGTCATTCGGATAGATCAAATCGCCACTCTCCTGGAAGGTCTCTGACCATTTTGGATCCAGTTCAATCTGTTTGGTTTTGTCGTTAAACCTAAATTTGTAAAGCGCGATATTCGAGACGATATAGACTCCATCCGGTCCTACAGCGAATGAATTTTGGATTTCTTCACGCGTTTCAGGGTCCAGCATGAAATACTCCCGAAATTGCTTTCTGTACTCGACATCCGTCATTCCCTCTTTGTAGAATTCAACATCTTCGAGTCGATCATACTTCTTACCAAAGTAGTGTTCAATTTTTCTCAACAGGCCAAATCCGCCGATATAGAAGGAATACGTTTTGGGGCAAAGACCTTTATCCTGATAGTCGCCTTTTTTGAAATTTTGCAAATCGATCACCCCGATGACGCCCATCTTGGAGGTGTACCAGATATTGCCCTGGGCATCGGGCATGACCGCTGTTAATCTATTGCGCCCTTCCTTCGCTTTTAATCCTTCGACCAGCAGGTCTCCTTTTTCAATTTCCTCGAGTATGTCGTATTGAACCATTCTACCTTTCTCAAATTCCCTATCCCTGATCGGGATGTAGAAAATGCTGTATTCGGGTCCGGGAATTATTACCTCATTGTCTTTGGAAAGAAAGAAATAAGCGCCTCCTGAAGTATTTCGGAACAGGGCCATTCTTGCCTTTTTGCCGGCCAGTTCCATGGCCTTATGACCACGCCCCGGAATCTTTATCGCGTCAAGGACCTTGATTTCGTCTTCGATATCGAGGAGGAGAAGCGTGGTGTTTGTCCGGCCAAAGGACAAGGTCACCATGGTATTCTCGTCTACAAATGCAAACGAGGGGCACATGCCTGAGAATTCCTTCCCTTTTTCGCGCACCTGGAAATATTGCACTGTGGCATTCTCCGGAACCGGCCCTTGCATGTTGCTTATGTCTGACGCGTAGGAATCTTCGTGCATCGCACTGGGCAGGTTGTCTTTCATGAATGGATGATCCCACTTTTCCAAAGGAGGCAACAGATCCGGATAGAGCGCCTCCCCTTCTTTGTATTCCCGCCAACCGGGATACCAGTCCACGTTCACTTTGACGTGGCGGGTCTCCGATTGAAAATCGGTCTCTTCAAGTTCAAAAGGATTGCAGTACTGACCAAAAAGGTTCTCTGGCATCATAAAGGCGAGCAGACCAAGGGTTATGATCAAAGATCTAATCATAGCATGAGGGTAATATGAATTGAGATCAAGCCTTTCTTCATTCAAGAGGACGGCATGCAATAAATTACACGCTATGAAGAGGAGCGATCTCTACAAGGTATTAAAGGTATGAATGATGACCAACCTATTACATGACCAAAGTCATCGCAAAGATTGATTTTGGTCAATTGAAAATTCAAAAAATTAACTAAAAACAGGGGAATTTTGAAAAAAGGATGGTAACTTTATTAGAGACTTAAATTGATGATGATGCGGTTCGAAAGAGATAAACTTCAAGAAATCCTTGTTGCCCTGGATTCGGTGATTGACAGGATGCATGAATTTGAAAATGATCACAAAGCTCAACTCAACAGGGTGCATCCGAAATACTCCCAAAGTGCAATGAACCTGGTGCACTATTTGGCCATGCGTTCTTTCAATATGAACATTTTTCAGGATAAACTAGAGGAGATTGGCCTGCCTTTTAATCTGGAATCTCACAACAATATCCAGTTTGGGATGCTGAATCTCAGAGCCGTGATTTACAGTTTGATGGAACTTGAATTGGCTGATGAAGAAAATGAGTGTGTGAATAACAAGAAGGTCAAAGAAATTCTGAAAGAAAATCACAAGGCAGTTTTTGGAGAAATTAGAAATGAGCGAAAAACGGCCATTATGGTCACGCAACCCCGGGAAGCCGCAGATAATGAAGATGTGATAAAATCGCTTCTAAAACAAGGAATGGACTGCGCAAGGGTAAACTGTGCGCATGATGATGAAATCATTTGGAAAAAGATTATTGACAACATCAAGGCAAATGATGTGCATTGTAAAATCATGATGGATTTGGGAGGTCCAAAGCTGAGAACTGGCAAAATGAAACCCGGGCCTAAAGTCATTCACATCAAGCCAAAGAAAAACGCATTGGGTCAGGTAATAGAACCTGCAAAGATTTGGTTGGCTCCTTACGGCACCTTGCCTACAAGGGATAAAGAATATGACGCCATTATTCCGGTAAACAAAAAATGGCTGAGAAAAACGAAAAAGGGTTCCTTCATTATTTTTAAAGATTGGCGGGGCAAAAAGTGTAAAATTAAGATCTATGAAAAAGAGGGCAGAGGTCGTTGGGGATCATGCCGTAATTCGGCTTTTGTAACCACAGAAACGTTGCTCAATGTGTTTATAGAGAAGAAATCAGCCTCTGAAATCCATTCTGTTCAGGAATTGTTGCCATTGGAGGAAGTCATTTTTTTATTTGAGGGTGATTCGTTGAGGTTAGACAAAGAACCGATTCCGGGCGAGCCTGCGGCTTATGATGAAGAGGGCAATCTTTTAGAATTGCCTCATATTTCCTGTACCTTACCGGAGATATTTGACCATGTAAACTCCGGAGAACAGGTTTATTTCAATGATGGCAAAATCGAAGGTGTTGTAAAAGAATGCCACTCGGATCATCTGATTGTTGAAATTACAAGTGCCAGCAAAAAAGGAGGAAAATTGAAAGCTGACAAAGGCATAAATTTTCCAAATAGTGATTTGGGCGTAAGCGGATTGACAAAAAAAGACAAAGAAGATTTAAAATTCGTGTCGAAGCATGCCGATTCGGTCAATTTTTCTTTTGTCAACAACAAACAGGATGTCGAGGCATTACTCGATGAGTTAAAAAAATTAGAGGCCAATATAGGCGTCATTTTAAAAATTGAAACCAAAGAAGCCTACAGAAATTTACCCGGTATCTTATTAAAAGCAATGGAGAATTATCCTGTTGGTGTCATGATTGCAAGAGGAGACCTGGCTATAGAAGCCGGTTGGAAAAATTTTGCCATTATCCAGGAAGAAATATTGCAGCTTTGTGAGGCAGCGCATTTGCCTGATATCTGGGCGACCCAGGTTTTAGAGAATTTGGCCAAAAAGGGAACTCCCACTCGGGCGGAAATTACGGATGCCGCGATGGCTCAACGCGCAGACTGCATTATGCTGAACAAAGGGCCGTATATAGCAAAGGCGGTTCGAATGTTGGATAAGGTGGTAAGCAAGATGCAGAGAATTCAAAAGAAAAAAGTAACCATATTGCCTAAACTTGAGTTCAGTGAGAGTTTCTGATGAAGACTTGAAAATTTGGACAACCAAAAGAAATATGTTTTTGTAAGTGATTGAAGTTGTCGCAGGAATACTGTTTAGTGAATCGGGTGAGGTGATGATAGCAAGACGCGCCCCGCACAAGTCTCTTCCTGGAAAGTGGGAATTCCCCGGTGGTAAAATTGATGCTCAAGAGAACCCGGAAGCTGCGCTTGAAAGAGAATTGTTTGAAGAATTTGAGGTGAAGACCAGGACGGGTCGATACATCGGGATGAATGAGCATGACTACGGGACCTTTCAAATCAGGTTGCTGTTTTATGAGTCGATATACGTATCTGGTGGATGGGTGCTGAGCGATCATGATAAAATTGAATGGGTGAGAATTCAAGACATGAAGAATTATGATTTAGCTGAAGCAGACCTTCCCGTAATCAAGGAATTGGAGAGATGAGTTGTGCTGGTCACTAGCGGCTCCTATCTGCGTTTTTAATTATTTTAATAAATTAGAGTGATTAAAAAACGAACCTCCAAAAAAGATGAAAACACTAAGATCAATTGCATTAATCGTCTCAATGCTTCTGCTATTTGCCGGATGCAAGGACGAGGAAACGGCCAAGTTTGAGGCTGAAAAAGCAGCTCTTGAGCTGGAACGATCCGAAAAGGAGGCCCGGGCGGCCATTGAAGAAGCAAACAAAATGATTCCGCTCCTGGTCGGACAGGGTAAATTTGAAGATGCGGGTGAATATTTTGCCGAAGATGTAGTTCAGATTATTTCCGGGCAAGAGCCCATAAAGGGTCGCAAGGCATGGGTACAGGTCCAAAAAGATGCGGCAGAACTAGGAGAATGGCAATTAGAGCTCGAAATAGCGGACTTCCAGTTCATGGGTGACCATGTTGTGGAACGAGGTCGAGGAATCCAAACCTTTACAGCGAATGAAAAGAGTCCGATACCGTCCATGCAAATGACCGGAGACTACCTGGTCTTTTGGAAGAAATATCCGGATGGCTGGAAGATTTTATACGATTACGTAGTCATTCAAAATCCTGAGCCACAGACTGCTCCCCAGTAGAGCCCAACGCGCATTTTATTTTATTGAATTCCTTTCCTCCTGGCTGATTTTAACAAATCTTCAGTACAGTCCAATTCATAAAGGGTTTCAATTCCAGTGCAACAATCTCTCATTGTTCTCCTGATTTTGCCAGCAGCTTCCGGTAGATTGTTCCCTGAGTTCTTCCATGTTTCTTTGTCCGGCCACTGGGCATATGCAAGGTAAACATCGTCATCTTGTTTGTGTAATCGGGAACCTAAGCTTCCTTCATATTCATATATTAAGTGGGTGAGCTGTTTCCAGGCGTTTATGAACTCAGCCTTTCTATTCTCTTTGACCTTGAATTGATAAATTACAGCAAACATTTTATTTCATTTTTTTGAAGGAAACTTTGTACATCTATTCAAATTTAGTGGAATATAGGAATTTGCCTGGGATATAGAGGTACTTATATTTGAATGATTAGATGCGTGGCTGAGCAACGAATTTAAAGAAGTTCAAATTAATGTAACCATCACGTGAATACAGAGTCTTATTAAATTGTAAATCATGAAATAAATATGGCACTTGACAAAAACCTTTTAACCCTGCTTTGCTTGATCTTTCCCCTGTTGGTTCCTGCACAAATTGAATCCGTATTCAATGATATTCGATTGAACCAGTCCTTTGAAGTCGTGAGCGAAAAGTTAGC
>JAUIKV010000050.1 GCA_030430615.1 Bacteroidia bacterium | reverse complement strand
TGACTTTTCGAGCGGCAGTTATACCTACATCGAGGAAGGTGATGCCGAGCTGAAAACTTTCAACATTGACCATGATCGTGAGTTCAGGCTCCCCTTCACTAAATTGGCGATCGAGGCCGCAGGAGGAACCCTGCCCATGTATGCGAGTCCATGGAGTCCACCAGCATTCATGAAGACCAATGGAAACATGCTTCAGGGAGGCAAGCTGAAACCGGAATATTATCAGTCCTGGGCCAATTATTATGTGAAGTTTATTGAAGCTTATGAGAAGGAAGGTGTGCCATTGTGGGGATTGAGCATTCAAAATGAGCCCATGGCGACCCAGCGATGGGAATCCTGCATTTACAGCGCTGAAGATGAGAGGGATTTTTTGAAGAATTACCTTGGGCCCACTTTGGAAAAGGCGGGCATGGAAGATAAAAAGATCATCGTTTGGGACCACAACAGAGATCTTCTTTTTGAAAGAGCCAGTGTCATTCTCAACGACCCTGAGGCGAGCAAGTATGTATGGGGCACCGGATTTCATTGGTATGAAGACTGGAAAGATGGCAAACCCATGTTTGAGAATGTGGGTAAGGTGAAAGAGGCTTTTCCTGACAAGAACTTGATTTTTACCGAAGGTTGCAATGAAGGCTACGATCCTGAACGGTTTGGTGATCCAAAACTTGCTGAAAGATACGGAAAGGCCATGATCAATGATTTTAACAACGGAACAGTTGCATGGACAGACTGGAATATTTTGTTGGATGAAACAGGGGGTCCGAATCATGTGGGAAATTTGTGTTTTGCCCCCGTACATGGAAATACGAAAACCGGTGAGCTGACCTTGACCTATTCCTATTACTATATTGGACATTTTTCGAAATTCATCCGTCCGGGGGCCAAAAGACTGAGTACCGGCACAACTGCCAACCATATTTTGGCAACCTCCTTCAGAAACACTGATGGCAGTCTCGTGGTGGTTGCCATGAATGAAAAGGATGAAGAGATCGAATACATGCTTTCGCTTGAAGGCAAAACGACCCAGCTCAAAATGCCTGCCCATTCAATTCAGACTATTGTGCTGAAATGATCAGGATCTGATAATCCTTTAATTCAACAAACCAAATTAAATGAATAGAACTTACACCATTTTCATCAGCTTTGTGGTCGCACTGGGAGGCTTTCTTTTGGGTTTCGACAGTGCAGTTATTTCAGGAGCAATAAGCGGAATTCGCGTCTATTTTGAAATGTCAGACTGGGAACTTGGTTTTTCAGTGGGATGCGTGATTTTTGGGGCAATGGGAGGCAATATAGTCGCCGGACCTTTAAGCGATCGACTGGGAAGGCGAAATGTCCTTATTGTGACCGCCATTCTGTTCACAGTATCGGCCATTTGGTCGGCGACAGCAACGACGTATGTCTCTTTTGTAGCTGCGAGAATCATAGGCGGAATTGGCATCGGTGGCGCTATTCTTATCGCCCCGATCTACATCGCAGAAGTTGCGCCGCCTAAACTCAGGGGTAGCCTTGTATCGCTGAATCAACTCAATATAGTCATAGGTATTTCCGTTGCTTACTTTTCCAACTATTTTCTCAAGGACATCGAGGGAGAAAGCTGGAGATGGATGCTGGGTGTGGAAGCCATACCCGCTTTCATATATTTTGTTGCTCTGTTTGCCGTTCCCAGAAGCCCGCGCTGGCTCATTCAAAGAAGAAATCTCATCCAGGCAGCTGAAAAAATTCTCGTGCGTATCGGTGGAGCCGGCTATGCGAAAGATACCATAAGGGAGATCCGGCAGGGCATGGAGAAGAAGGAAGTGGCAGGTACTTTTGCCGACCTTTTCAAAAGCAGGATGAAAACAATTATGATCATCGCCTTTGGGATAGCTTTTTTTCAGCAGATTACCGGGATCAATGCTATTTTCTACTATGCCCCTACAATTTTTGAACAGGCTGGGGGAAGCACCGACAGTTCGTTTCTTCAAGCCATCGTGGTAGGGCTTACCAACTTGGTTTTCACTCTTGTTGCAATAAGACTCATAGATCGGCTTGGCAGAAAACCCCTGTTGATCATAGGAACTGCGGCTATGACCGTGGCTCTTGGTATGGCGACTATGGCATTCAACAACGCAACGTATGACATCAACGAATCGAACCTCGAAAAGATAGACAATGAATCCATGAAAGAGCATCTCGCCCAGTTGTCTGGGAGCTCCTACGGATCTCAGAAAGAAATGTTCAATGCAGCGGCTGATGTTCTCGAAGAAGATGAGCTTTTCAGTTTTCAAAGAAATGAAGTCAAGAATTTCATCAGCATCAACGCGACCCTGGTCCTGGTTGCAATTTTGCTCTATGTGGCTGCTTTTGCCATATCCTTGGGTCCGGTCATGTGGACACTCCTGTCGGAGATCTTTCCCGGGAACATCAAGGGAATTGCAATTTCCGTTGTGGGCTTTTTCAATTCATTGGTGAGTTATTCAGTGACTCAGCTCTTCCCCTGGGAGCTTACCAACCTCGGACCCACCTGGACATTCGCGTTATACGCGATTTTGGCGGGACTTTCTTTGTTGTTCGTAATGAAATTTGTCATTGAAACCAAAGGGCGAAGTTTGGAGGAGGTTGAGGAATTATTGCTCAACTGAGCGCTGAATTTAGAGTAATATTATAATCAGAAAGTGAGATTGTCAATTTTATAAAATTGAAAAAATGAGCAAGACTGAAGTTTTTATCGGCGATCAACCGGCTTATTTTGAAAGCGGTGCCATAGAAGGAAAATTAATCGACTTCGACAACGAAAAATACTACAAGATTTCCAACAGCGATGCCATGAGGCCTTTTTTCATGAGCATTGTGAGTGATTCAAATCACTGGATGTTTATTTCTAGCAATGGGGGCCTGACTGCGGGCAGGCAGAACTCAGAGTCCGCATTGTTTCCCTATTATACGGATGACAAGATCACGGAATTCGCTGAAATTACGGGTAGCAAAACAATTCTCAGGGTTAAGCGTCAAGACAAGATCTTGTTGTGGGAACCCTTCTCAAGCCGGTATCAGGGTGTTTATAAAATTCAAAGAAACCTCTACAAAAACAGCATTGGAAACAAGGTTGTATTTGAAGAAATAAATGATGACCTGAAACTTACCTTCCGCTATCAGTGGAATTCAAGTGATCGATTTGGATTTGTCAGAAAATCAACCCTGATCAACGATTCGTCATCTCCGGTCGAACTTACGTTTGTCGACGGTCTTCAGAACATTCTTCCTTATGGAGTTCCTTCAGATTTGCAAAACAGTCGAAGCAATCTGGTTGATGCTTATAAAAAAAGCGAACTGGAGGAAGATACTGGAATTGGGATTTTTGCGCTGAGTGCCATCATAGTTGATCGGGCAGAGCCCAGTGAGGCTCTCAAGGCAACAACTGTTTGGTCAGATGGAATTGATAATGCCACCTATCTGCTGTCCTCCCTTCAACTGGATGGATTCAGAAAAGGCGGTCAGATGGAGCAGGAGGTTGACGTCAAAGCAGAAAAAGGAGCCTATTTTGTCTGCTCAACAATGATGCTTGAGCCAGAATCTCAAAAGAATTGGATGCTGGTGGCGGAGGTCAATCAGTCAATGGTAGACATCAGTGAGATTTCCGGATTGATAAAACACGGAAAGGATCTTGCCGATCTCGTGCAAAAAGACATTGAACAGGGCTCGACGAATTTATTCGAGTTGAATGCTTCCGCTGATGGAGTTCAGCTTTCTGCGGATCGATTGATGAATACCCGACATTTCTCGAATACCCTTTTCAACATAATGCGAGGGGGTATTTTTGACAATGGCTATCAAATTGAAAAGTGGGATTTCGTCAAGTACATTGAAACGCACAACAAAAAGGTGTTCAAGAAAAAAGAGGAGCTACTTGATAATCTCCCGGAAGTATTTTCACTAGGTCATTTGAGATATCTTGCCAGGGAAGACGAAGACAAGAATTTCAAAAGACTGGCATACGAATACATGCCGCTGAAATTTAGCAGGAGACACGGGGATCCGAGTAGGCCATGGAACAGGTTCTCAATCAATACCACAAGTGAACTGGACGGTTCTAAAATCCTGGATTACGAAGGCAATTGGCGGGATATTTTTCAGAATTGGGAGGCCCTCGCACATTCGTATCCGGAGTTTATCGAAAGCATGATTCATAAATTCCTCAACGCAACGACTTTTGACGGTTACAATCCTTACCGTGTCACGAAAGACGGGTTCGACTGGGAGACCATTGAACCGGATGATCCCTGGTCATACATTGGTTATTGGGGAGATCACCAGATTATCTACCTCCTGAAATTCCTGGAATTCATCGAACATTATTACCCGGGTCGTCTGGCCGCGTACTTTGACAAAGACATCTTTGTTTATGCCAACGTGCCTTACCGGATCAAGAGCTATGAAGAAATCCTGGAAAACCCGAAAGATACGATAGACTTTGATCATGAGTCGAATGAACGAATTGATCAGAAAAGGGAGGAACTGGGTGCTGACGGAGCTCTTTTAAGAGACAGAAACTTCTTTATTTATAAAGTCAACTTGATCGAGAAGCTATTGGCTACTGTTCTGGCAAAAGTTTCAAATTTCATACCGGAAGGGGGCATCTGGATGAATACGCAAAGGCCTGAATGGAACGACGCCAACAATGCCCTGGTGGGTAACGGGGTTTCTATGGTCACCTTGTATTATCTGAGAAGATTCCTGAATTTCTTTCAGGAGCTTGTCAGCGAAATGAGCGACGAGCAATTGGAGGTGTCTGCTGAATTGGTTGAGTTTTTCAATGGAGTTCTTGCCACCTTCGAAGAGAATAAGAGTATTCTAACAAGGAAGGTATCCGACAAAGACAGAAAAAAGGTGCTTGACGGACTGGGGCAAGCCGGCAGTGATTTCAGAACAGGTATTTACGAGCTAGGTTTCTCAAGCGATAAATCTACCCTTTCGAAAAACGAGCTATTGAAATTCATGGAGATTACAACACAGTTCCTGGATCACTCAATAGAAGCGAACAAAAGGGAGGACAACCTGTATCATGCCTACAATTTGATGACCATTGAAAATGAATCTGAGGTGTCAATCTCCTATTTGCCTGAAATGCTTGAAGGGCAGGTGGCTGTTTTGAGTTCTGGATACATCGGTGGCGAAGCGGCCCTGGAATTGTTGGATGCCTTGAAAAGCAGTGCCCTCTTCCGCCCGGATCAATACAGTTACATTCTGTATCCGAACAAGGAGTTGCCTCGATTCGATGTGAAGAACAATATACCGGAAGGCAAAGTGAGTATGTCAAGCCTGCTCACTAAACTTGTCAAGGATGGCGATCGTTCAATTATCGAAAAAGATGCAGAAGGTAATTATCATTTCAATGGAAGCTTCAATAATGCTGACAGTCTGAAAAGAGCCTTGTCAAAGTTGCCGGACAATTATGAAGCATTGATCATGAAAGAATCTCAATTGGTTTTGGATGTTTTTGAGGAAATCTTCGACCACAAGTCATTTACCGGCAGGTCAGGAACCTTCTTCGGCTATGAAGGCCTCGGGTCCATTTACTGGCATATGGTTTCAAAACTTGTATTGAGCATTCAGGAAATCTGTCTGAATGCCATTGAGGACGGGGTAGATGAAGTCACCGTGGGTAGACTGCTGGATCATTATTATGAAGCCTACGAAGGTATTGGAGTTCATAAGTCTCCTGAGTTATATGGCGCATTTCCCACAGATCCTTATTCCCATACTCCGGCAGGCAAAGGAGCACAGCAGCCCGGAATGACCGGGCAGGTCAAAGAAGATGTCTTGAGCAGGTTTGGCGAATTGGGAGTAGTGGTTAGCGAGGGCCGTCTTCTATTTGATCCCCAACTGCTTCGCAAAGGCGAATTTTTGAAGCAACCTGCGACATTCAGGTATATCGACGTGCATAGGGAAACCAGGGAGATTGAATTGGAAGCGGGGCAGCTTGGATTCACCTATTGTCAGGTTCCGGTCATTTATAAGTTGGACGACTGTGAAGGTGTCAAAATAGAAATGGCTGATGGTTCGGTCTCGGAATCCTCAGAAATGAGGCTCGATAAAAAGACGAGCAGTAAGGTATTTGAAAGAACGGGAGAAATAGGCAGGATCATTGTTTCCACGAAAAAGTAGGAGGGATATGAAAGTTGGTTTTAGAGTATTGTGGTTACTGTTATTATTCCTGGCTATGGCTGGTTGTGGGAAAAAGTCAGACAAAGTTTCGGAAGGCAGTTCTCAAAATGAAAGCGCCCAGAGCAAGAAAGAGCTGACAGCCTCTGATATTCTGGGAAATCCAGATTATCCGGGTGTTTCTTTTGGCGGCTACCGCCATGCAGATCACGACATCGAGCCCACTTTGGAAGAGCTCAAGGATGACATGAAGATATTGCATGCTGCGGGAATTCGGGTGGTTCGGACTTATAAAGTTCACTTTCCGCATGCATCCAATGTGTTGAAGGCCATTTCGGAATTGAAAGCTGAAGATGAGAATTTTGAGATGTACGTTATGCTGGGAGCATGGATTGACTGCAAAAATGCCTGGACCGAAAAGGAGCCTGATCACAATGTCGAAAGCGAAGCGAACAAGCCTCAAATTGAAGAAGCCGTCCGTCTGGTGAATCAATACCCGGACATTGTGAAGATTCTTGCCGTCGGCAACGAGTCCATGGTGAAATGGGCCGAGGCCTATTACGTCCAGCCCGGTGTCATCTTGAAATGGGTAAACTACCTGCAGGAATTGAAGACGTCTGGTGGCCTGCCAGGTGATTTATGGATCACCAGCTCCGATAATTTTGCATCCTGGGGTGGAGGAGGCACCGAATATCATGTTGAGGATCTCACCAAATTGTATCAGGCTGTGGATTATGTATCCATTCACACCTATCCATTTTTGGATACTCACTACAATCCTGAATTTTGGGGTATTCAGGCGGATGAGGAGACCCTGTCGGATGAAGAGAAAATTGAAGCTGCGATGCAGCGAGCCAAAGAATTCGCCATTTCGGAGTATGATAGTGTGCGTGCGTACATGAGAAGCCTGGGAGTTGATAAACCGATTCACATTGGTGAGACCGGTTGGTCAACAGTATCAGATGACTTTTTTGGAGCTGACGGCACCATGGCGGCAGATGAGTTCAAGGAGGCCCTGTATCACAGGCTCATGAAGGAATGGTCAAGGGAAGCGGGGGTGTCCTTGTTTTATTTTGAAGCCTTCGACGAGCCCTGGAAGGATCAAAACAGTGCCGATGGCTCGGAAAATCATTTTGGATTGTTCACCGTCGATGGCCAGGCCAAATATGCCCTGTGGGGCAAAGTTGATAAAGGAGCTTTTAAAGGATTGAAAAGAAATGGCAATGCCGTAACCAAAACATTCAATGGCGATCGTGAAGCATTGATGAAGTCGGTTTTATTGCCTCCAATGAAAAAATGAACAAACCGCTAGCTTTAATTATGAGAAATTTGCGAGTCATTCCAACGTTTGTCTTAATCTCGGTCGCAGTTGGAATTCTACTTTCTTTTTCTATTGTCCGAGGTCAGGAGGAGGTAAGTGTGTCTGGACGAAATATCCTGGTTGACGGACAGCCGTATCTCATTAAAGGAATTTGCTACCATCCTGTGCCAAAAGGGAGTGATAAGAGAGATTTTGGCAATTTGACCGAGGATCTCAATTTGATGACTGAGGCCGGGATAAACACGATCAGGGTTTACGAGCCCATTGAGGGTGAAGAAATCCTCAATCAGATTCATGAGGCCGGAATAAAGGTTATAATCGGTTTCGGGTACGATCAAGATGGAATTTACGACATCAAATCCGGAACATATATCGATTATGTCGATCAATACAAAGACCATGCAGCGATCTTGATGTGGGAACTAGGAAATGAGTATAACTATCACCCGGAATGGTTTGGAGGCGATGTGAAAAGCTGGTACGAATCGCTTGACAAAGCGAGTCTTGAGATTCACAAGATTGACCCTGATCACCCTGTGACAACGGCACATGGTGAATTGCCGGATAAGCTGGCACTCGCGTCATGTCCTAACATTGATGTCTGGGGGATGAATGTTTATCGCTGGGACAATCCAAAGGAGATTTTTGAACAATGGAGCTCAGTAAGTCAAAAGCCTATGTATCTTTCGGAGGCCGGAGGGGATAGCTATATGACAATTGCAAGAGACGAATATGCACAGGGAGAAAATGAAAAAGCCCAGGCTGATGCCAACAGAAAAATCCTCGAATGCATATTCAAACATGCAGAGATTTGCTCTGGAGTCACTCTCTTCTCATTTACAGACGGCTGGTGGAAATCAGGCAACAACGAAACTCAGGATGTCGGGGGATGGGCGCCCAACAGTTCAGGTGTTCCTTACGATGGCACCCCAAATGAAGAATATTGGGGGATTGTAGACCTGGAAAGAAACAAGAAGGAGGCGTATGAAGTTGTAAAGCTCAAATACAAGGCGATTTCTGGTCAAGACTAGAAAAGCTCAGGACAAAACAGAATAATAAGAATTAAATCAATCAATTATGTCTTCAGCCACAATCAAGGTTCCATTTGGTCAAAAAGTTGCTTTCGGAGTTGGAATGTTTGCGAATCAAATGTTTCCGGCTATTCTCGGAATTTTCATGGTGTCATTAGTACAATCTTTTGGATTCAGTGGATGGATGTGGTCTTTGGTTTATTTTTTCCCCAGGGTATTTGATGCCATTACGGATCCTATCATGGGTTTCATTTCTGATAACACGAAATCGAAATGGGGCAGGCGTAAACCCTATGTTTTAATTGGTGCAGTTCTAATGGGCGTAGCTTTTACAGTCATGTGGCAGCTCCATTCAGATAATTCTTTGCAGTATAATTTCTGGTATTTCTTTGTATGGTCAGTCATATTCTATTTGGGGCTAACCTTTTTTAGCGTACCCTATGTCGCCATGGGTTATGAAATGAGCAATGATTTTCACGAAAGAACCAATATTATGGCGGTAGCGCAGTGGATTGGCCAGTGGGCCTGGGTCATTGCTCCCTGGTTTTGGGTGATTATGGATGATCCTGATTTGTTCTCATCTCAAGAAGTTGCAATACGTGACTTAGCTGTATGGGTTGCGGTGCCTTGTGCAATTGCAGCCATGGTGCCTGCAATATTCATCAAGAGCAAATCCACCCTTGAAGAGAACTATGAGCCGCTCAATACGGCTAATATCGGGGGCAGTCTGATAAAAATCCTTCAAAGTTTTAAAGATGCCTTTAAAATAGCTGAGTTTCGAAAGATTTGTGGCGCCACGTTTTTGATCTTTAATGCGTTCAATACCGTAGCCGCCCTGACTTATTTTGTGATTGTTTACAGGTTGTTCAATGGTGATGCGGCCGCAACCGGTATTTGGGTGGCCCTGTTTGGTTGTATTGGAGCATTGGGGACGACTTTTATCGTAATTCCGACGGTGACCTGGATGTCGAAAAAAATGGGAAAGAAAAGTGCATTTATGTTGGCACAGGGCATTTCACTTATAGGCTATACCATGATGTATTTTCTATTTGTGCCCGGAAAGCCCTGGCTGTATCTCATTGCATTGCCTTTCTTCTCTTTTGGCATAGGAAGCTTATTCACGATTATGATGTCTATGACAGCTGATGTCATTGATATTGATGAATTGAAATCAGGCAAAAGAAGAGAAGGTATTTTTGGAGCTATTTACTGGTGGATGGTCAAAGTTGGTTTTGCCATAGCCGGTGCGCTCAGTGGAGTAATTATAGGCATTGTAGGCTTCAATCCTGAATTGGCAACAACAGAGCAACAAGGGGCGGTTGATGGATTGCACGCATTCTTTTGCTTTTTTCCCGCAGCAGGAACCATTATTGCCATGCTGATCATGAAGAGTTATGATGTAACCGAAGAACGCGCCAATGAAATGCGTGCTGAATTGGACAAGAGAAAGACCGGGATGGTATGAACCCCTTGCTGAAGTCAAGAAACAACTATTGAAAAGCATACATTGATATGAGAACAAAACACATCATCAAGAATATCCTGACAGCTTCAATATTTCTCATTGGAATGTGTCTCTACGCCCAGGAAAAGAAACTGGTTTGGGAAGAGAATTTTGACGGTGAGGTTCTCAATGAAAAAGACTGGAATTTTGAATTAGGCGACGGCTGCCCGAATATGTGCGGTTGGGGGAACAACGAAAAACAACATTACACACGTCAAAACCACCGTTTGGAGGATGGCTTTCTCGTAATTACGGCAAAGAAGAAGGACTCGATCTATACCTCAACTCGAATTACGACAAAAGGCAAAAAGGAGTTTAAGTATGGGCGTATGGAAGCCAGGCTCAAGCTTCCTTTAGGGAAAGGTGTTTGGCCGGCTTTCTGGATGCTGGGGTCCAATATCAGTGAGGTGGGCTGGCCCATGTGCGGTGAAATCGACATCATGGAATATGTCGGACGTGAGCCTGGGACGCTCTTTACTACATTGCACACCAAGGACAGTCATGGAAACTCAAAAAATACGCGTAAGGCGCCTGTAGAGGGAATTGATCAGGGTTTTCACCAATACGCCATTGAATGGACGGAGTCTGAAATCAGTTTCTTTGTTGACGGAGAGCATTTCTACACCTTTGAACCCGAAAACTCCAGTGAAGAGGTTTGGCCTTTTGACCAGCCGTTTTACTTTATTCTCAACCTGGCTATAGGAGGAAATTTTGGAGGAAATGATATTGATGACTCCATCTTTCCCGTGGAATATGTTATTGATTACATAAGGGTGTATCAGAATTAATACTCATAGAGAACTTGGTCTCCCGAATTGGTGAGATTCAACTGAACTCTTCCTCCCTCAACTCTCAAATTCTTGATGTTGAATGTCAGATCCCTTGTGATGAAAGCCTCGCATAGCTCATTGTTCTCGAGTGAAAATCTCAAGTTTCTCTGCGGTGGATCTGATTCCAGAATGCTGCCGGAGTCTATCAAAGTTATTTTCCAGGATTCCCCATTGCACCCGCTTGCACTGAAGTTAATCTTCAAACAGTCACCCTCAATTTCGAGACTGTTGATGGTCGCTTCATCCGAAGGGGAGTTCCTGTAAAGTTCCTGACTGATCACCGTTCCCAGATCACATCCATTAGGGTCAGGTTCATCTCCATCGGCACATGCTAACAAGAAAAGCGGAATCAATGCGAGTAAAAATAGATTCTTCATTTTGAAACGAATTTAAATTTAGTAAGAACGAGCCGAGACCAGCACTTGATCTACATTGCAAATGTCTAAAGAATTGAATTGATATATGCAAAGAAGGGTGGCTTTTTTTCTTATGTTTGTGTCTGCATATTTCAAAATCACTTCATCATCATGGGACAAAACAACACCAAACGGATCAATATTTATTTTATCACAATTGTCATCACCCTGGGAGGGCTCCTATTCGGGTTTGACACCGGTGTGATCAACGGAACACAGTTTTATTTCTCCAAATATTTCGAACTGACGGGCTGGCTGAAAGGTTTTATAGTAAGTAGCGCTTTGTTAGGGGCTCTCGTCGGAGCGGCAAGCGCCGGAGTCATCAGCAAGGCAATCGGTCGTAAAAAGTCACTTATCTGGGCTGCAGTGCTTTTCAGTATCTCAGCGTGGGGATCGGGTCTTCCATCCATATTACCGGAGTCCATATCCCTGATGGTGTTCTTCAGGCTCATAGGGGGTATCGCAATTGGTATGGCTTCCATGAATGCGCCCATGTACATAGCGGAGATCTCTCCTGCGGATAAAAGGGGGACGCTGGTGACCTATTACCAGATGGCGGTGGTCATTGGGTTTTTCGTTGTATTCCTCACTACCTATTTTATTGGGAATGGATTGAGCGATGAGGAAAACGTCACAGTGGGATGGAGATACATGTTCTGGTCAGAGCTCGTTCCTGCACTGGCTTTCTTATTGCTGCTTTTTATGGTTCCGAGAAGCCCGAGATGGCTCATGATCAAAGGCCATGAGGAAGAGGCAAAGGATATTCTGGTTCGCATACACGGACAGGAAATGGCCGACAAGGAGTTTGTGGAGATCAAAGAGTCGATTGAATCCGAAGGCAAGCAGGAAAAAGCATCCATTTTTCAGAAGTCGCTTTTTCCAATTGTGATCATCGGTACCGTTCTTTCCATCTTGCAACAATTCACGGGTATCAATGCGGTGCTTTACTACGGTGCTGACATCTTTGAACAGGCGCTCGGATTCGGTAAGGAGGATATCCTGGCACAACAGATCTTGTTGGCTACCGTAAACCTGCTGTTTACTTTCATCGCCATGTTCACGGTAGATAAACTGGGAAGAAAACCACTTCTTATAATAGGAGGCTTTGGAATGCTCGTAGGTTTTCTCATGATGGGTTTCACCCTCTATTTTAGCGACTACAGCCAGGTGAATTCTGCAGGGCTGCCCACGATAAATTCAACCGAGGGCATCATTTCTCTGATTGGCATTCTTTTGTTCATAGGGTCCTTTGCCATGTCGATGGGTCCCATTGTATGGGTGTTGCTCTCCGAGATCTTCCCGAACAAGATCAGAAGTACGGCAATGGCCATCGCCGTTGCTGCTCAATGGCTCGCAAACTACTTTGTGTCGCAAACCTTCCCGATCGTGGTTGAGAGTGACTCAAACAAGCTGATCATGGATGGCGGAACCTGGAACAATTCCCTTCCGTATTTCATCTTCTCCGGTTTTATAATCATCATCATACTGTTTGTCTGGAAGTTCATACCTGAAACCAAAGGAAGAACTTTGGAGGAAATGGAGACAATTTTCAACAAGGAAAAAAGTTAGTGTTTAAAGGCACTCAAGTGCTTGGATCAATGCGAACAGATGACAAAAAATTGCTATTGGAGGAATAGGTCATTTTATTTGACCCGAATTTTACTTTTTGCCCTGCTTTTCAAT
>JAUIKV010000049.1 GCA_030430615.1 Bacteroidia bacterium | reverse complement strand
TCAGCGTGGTCGGGTGGGACGGATACAACTACCCGTACAAGTTTTCCATCCATGATTTTGAACCTATCACCGGACGCGTGCATTTGCCGCCTCCCATCCATCAGACCTTTGAGTCTGCTGGCTTTGTGATTTGCTCCTTTGTGCCGCGTTTGTACGACTATCACCCTCAGGCGGTGCCGGCTCCCTACAATCACAGCAATATCGATTCGGACGAGGTTCTATACTATGTGGATGGAGATTTCATGAGCCGAAACAACATTGGGATAGGGCAGATCACACTGCATCCTGCTGGAATTCCCCACGGACCTCATCCGGGAGCCATGGAAAGAAGCATCGGCAAGAAATCGACGGAGGAACTGGCCGTTATGGTAGATACCTTCAAACCTCTTATGGTGACAAAGCAGGCAATGGAGATAGCTGATCAGGATTACTATCGGTCCTGGTTATAGAAGGAAATCAAACAGGCTGAAAGGCCTTTCACAAAATAAAATGAAGTAACATGAGTGACTTGAAAGACGCACAGAATTTTGACTATGGCCTTGAGAAGATTTTTCCCGAGGCAGATGATTTTCTTCCCTTGTTGGGAACAGATTACGTCGAGCTGTATGTAGGAAACGCGAAGCAGGCGGCACATTTTTACAAAACGGCTTTCGGTTTTCAGTCTTTGGCTTACGCGGGCCTTGAAACCGGCTTGAAAGACCGCACCTCCTATGTGCTGGTTCAGGACAAAATCAGGCTGGTGCTCACTACGCCGATGCCGGGTACAGGGAATCAGGAGATATTCGATCACCTGGCCAAACACGGTGATGGTGTCAAGGTGATTGCGCTTTGGGTGGATGATGCCACCCGATCCTGGGAGGAAACAACCAAAAGAGGAGCCAAGTCCTATTTTGAGCCCAGAAAGGAGACCGATGAATTTGGAGAAGTGGTTCGTTCGGGCATTCATACTTATGGTGACACGGTGCACGTTTTCGTGGAAAGAAAGAATTACAAAGGCGTGTTCATGCCCAACTTCGAGCCCTGGGAATCGCATTACAATCCGGCCCCAGTCGGATTGAAGTACATCGATCACATGGTGGGCAACGTAGATTGGGGCCAGATGAATGTCTGGTCGAAATTTTACAATGAGGTGATGGGATTTGCCAATCTGATTACTTTCGATGACAAAGACATCTCGACGGAATATACGGCGCTCATGAGCAAGGTGATGACCAATGGTAACGGACGCATCAAGTTTCCAATCAATGAGCCTGCTGAGGGCAAAAAGAAATCGCAGATCGAAGAGTATATCGACTTTTATCAAGGCGCCGGTTGCCAGCACATTGCTGTGGCAACCGACGACATCGTTTATACGGTCAGTGAAATGAAGAAACGAGGCGTTGAGTTTCTCTATGTGCCGGGAACGTACTACGATACCGTTGGAGACCGGGTAGGTGACATCGCTGAAAGCATGGCAGAACTCAAAAAGAACGGGATAATGGTAGACCGTGATGATGAGGGATATTTGCTTCAGATTTTCACAAAACCGGTTGCTGATCGTCCTACTTTGTTTTTCGAGATCATCCAGAGAAAGGGAGCACAGTCTTTTGGCAAAGGGAATTTCAAAGCGCTTTTTGAGTCCATTGAGGCAGAGCAGGCGAGAAGGGGAACTCTTTGATACCTGCCAATAACTCGTTCTCTTATTCTCGTTTAAAATGTTGACCTTTTGGGATTAAATCACCCATATAAAAGCAATTTTCATGTTGGTGATCGTCTTTGGGGCTGCTCTCCTGGGAGTGGAGGCCTATTTGATTCGCATCGAGGTCAATATAGATAGAGGAATAGCCTATCACCTGGTCGGTCTGCCGGACAGCGCGATCAGGGAAAGCAGCTATCGGATTTCAGCAGCTCTTAAAAACTCCGGTTTTCGCATGCCCGGCAAGAAGATTACGATCAACCTGGCCCCGGCTGACCTGCGCAAAGAGGGATCTGCATATGATCTTCCCATGGCCATTGGTATTTTGGTCGCTTCAGGGCAAATCGACTCAAGCACTTTCGACAAATACCTGATGGTGGGGGAGTTGTCCCTGGACGGGGGATTGAGACCTGTTCGAGGGATTTTGCCTATCGCAATCGCCGCTCGAGACAGGGGTTTTAAAGGTTTAATACTCCCCCTTGCAAACTCTCTTGAAGCTTCTGTTGTAGATAAACTATCGGTTTTAGGCGCCAACAAACTTTCAGAAGTGGTCCAGTATCTTCGATTTGGGACAGGTTTGAAAGCGAGTCCTGCAACCGGAGCGGTCGTCCTGGAAGATATTCCTGGAGATGATTTTCCTGATTTTTCTGAAGTCAAAGGCCAGGAAACAGCAAAGCGCTGCCTTGAGATTGCGGCAGCCGGTGGGCACAATGTTCTGATGGTAGGGCCCCCGGGGTCGGGCAAGAGCATGCTCGCGAAGCGCCTGCCCTCGATCCTGCCAACCATGACCAATGCAGAGTCCTTGGAAGTTACCAAGATCCACTCCGTAGCTGGTAAGTTGGCTGAAAACAGGGGTGTCCTCAACCGCCGACCCTTCAGATCCCCTCATCATTCCATAAGTTCTGCCGCCCTTCTAGGTGGCGGCGCCTACCCTATGCCGGGAGAAATTTCCCTGGCTCACAATGGCGTGCTTTTCCTGGATGAGTTGCCCGAATTCAAAAGAGGAGTTCTGGAAGTGCTTCGCCAGCCTCTTGAAGATAGGTTTATCACCATTTCCAGAGCTCGGGCCAAAGCGACCTATCCAAGCAGCTTCATGCTTGTGGCGAGCATGAACCCCACTCCAGGAGGTTCTTTTTTGGGCGAAAACCCGGATCTTTCATCTATAAGGTCTGCCAAACGCTATGTTTCGAAGGTCTCCGGGCCCCTTCTCGACAGGATTGATCTGCAAATAGAGGTCCAATCTGTTCCTTACGAAAAACTCTCGGCCCACGTCGGCACGGAATCGAGTCAAACCATTCGTCAGCGGGTTAGTCGTGCGAGAAGCATGCAGGAATGCCGATACAAGGTTTATGAGTACTTGCATTGCAATGCCCAGATGAAAGTTAAGGAAATTCGCCGGTACTGCACGATACAAACAGAGGCACAGGGTTTGCTGAAACAGGCTATGGAAAGCCTTCAGCTCTCTGCCAGGGCCTATGATCGCATCCTCAAAGTATCCAGGACGATCGCAGACCTGTCGGAATGTGAGAAGATTCGAACGGAGCACCTTGCCGAAGCGATACAGTACCGGGGTATGGATCGTCTATGGATTTAGCTTCGAACAAGGGTAGTTTGGCTTCATTGGATGAAGAAATTCAAGAACAGTTTTATCAGTCCAGTATAAACGTGTCTTTCTCGCGGGCGAGGGTCAATTCGAAGTCGAATTCTTTGTTTGAAGTGCTTTGGTCAAATAGTCTTTCAAGGGTCTCGTCCGAATGAAGTGGATCGTGATGGAACATAGCCATTTTCTTGACGCGTGAAAGCCGGGCAAAATTGATGGCATCCTCCATTGAGGAATGCCCCCATCCTACCTTGTTTTCATATCCCTTCTGGCCGTATTGACCGTCGTGAAGCAAGAGATCCGCATTGTAGGCAATATTGTAACCACTGCACCATTCGCTTGAATTGGGAAAATCACTTGATCCCAGGGCCGGCTCATGATCCGGTAAGTAAGACAGGACGGAGTCTCCGCACTCAATTCGGTATCCTACGGTGGGTCCAGGATGGCAAATGTATTCCGAGCGAATCTGGAACGAGTCAATCTCAAATTCAGAGTTGTCAATTTCAAAGATATTGACCTTGGAAGACAATTCCTTGAGTCGAACAGGAAAGAAGGGGGGTGAAAAATACCTTCGAAGTCGTTCAATCAGGGATTCATTCGAACCTGTAGGTCCCCATATATTCACGGTGCACTCTGGGTTGTAAAAGGGCCTGAAGTAGCCAAGTCCCATGATGTGATCAATGTGCAGGTGAGTTAAAAGCAGATTCACCACGCGAATCTCCGGATTCAGGGCATTGCCCAGTTCCTGGATTCCTGAGCCTCCGTCCAGAATCAAACAGGTATCTTCATGCTCTACCTGAACACAGGAGGTGTTCCCCCCGAATTTTATCTTATCAGAACCCGGGGAGGGCATGGATCCGCGGCAGCCCCAAATCGTGATTTTCATTTTTTCTTCTTTTTCCAAAATATGGCAATTCCACCCAGGAAGCGATCAGGCCGACCCATTATCGGGAAGGAAGTTACCGATATTTTATGGTCTTTTCCTTTGAGATTTCTAATCCAAAACTCTCCATGAGCGGGTCTTTGAAACGTCAGCGTTTTGACCAGGGGCAATTCTTCCGATGGCAGAATGTTTCCATCATCATCTTTCGGCGTGAAAATTGACGACCACTCCGAAACGGGCATGACACCTGTTTCTTCATATCTCAGTCCCAACAAAGCTTCAGCGCGCTCGTTGTAGAAAATCAAATTGCCTTCAGGATCCACGATGAACACAGCAGTTGAAAGGGAATCCGCCCATTGACGACTGAGGATGACCTCTATTTCTCTCGATGACATGACCAGTTATTTGAACCCTTATAAGCTTAAAGATAGAAAATATTTTGCAAAAGGCTATAAATTCTATCTGTTTGACAGGATAACGATAATTTTTAAGTGCTGACAATCAGGTTTAAGAAAGAGTCTTTCATTCTTGGAACGATATTTGTTTTCGCATACCTGAATTCAAAACTATCCCCTCATGAAAAATTTTAGAATTCGTAAATGGCCAATGTTTATTCTTTTCACGCTGTCGCTTGTATCCTTTTCTTGTGAAGAAATCGTGAACGAAGTACTCGGAGAAGCTGTTGATTGTGTTTTCCCCCATAAACCTGAGTTGAGAGGAGAAATCCATGATGGAAAAGTTGGCGATCCGTATTCAGGTATCATTACGGCCTGGATCAAGAATTCTCCAAACGAAGATGCCTTCGACTACGGTTTTACTGTAATGGGTTCTCTCCCGGAAGGTGTTCAATACACGATCTTCGACCGGAACATGCGGTTTTCAGGCAAACCTGAGGAATCTGGAACGTTCAGGTTCTCAGTGACTGTTGAGACATATGACACGCGCGATGATTCAAATGACGGAACTTGCCTGGGAAACAACACCGCCACAGAGGAATACGTTATTCGAATTGAGCCTTGAAATGAAATATGACGGTGAAAAGGACTAGTTCCGAATGGCTCTGCCGTTTTCAAATACCTGTTTCTGCTTGAGTTCGCCTTCCTCTGAGTAGAACTCAAAGGTACCGTCTCTCCTGTCCTTCTTGTAGTAACCAAAGACCCGCATTTGACCGGTATTGTAGTATTCTTCATAAGGACCATCCTTCATGTTCTCGTTGTAAGTAATCGATGTTTTCAACGTGCCATCTTCGAAAAACTCCTGGACATTTCCCGTCAGTTTGTCGTTGTCATAAAAGCCCTTTCTGTTGATCTTTCCAGATTCATAAAAAGTCTCAAAAGCCCCGTCACGTTTACCTTCTGCAAAAGTTCCTTTCACGGCAAGTTTACCGTTCTCAAAGTACTTTTCGTAGGCTCCATTTTTTTTGCCTTCGACCCATGTTGCCTTTTCATCGATCTGACCATCTGTGAAATAGGTTGTGCTTATTCCGTGTTCAAGGCCGTTCACTATTTCGTACTCACTCCGCAGCGTTTTGTTGGTATAAGTGTCGTAAGCCACCCCGGTGAACTTCTCTCCCTCTACCATTAAAACACCATCGACATAGTCGATATCAGCTCTTTCCACGCGTGAATTCTGATTGCAACCTGAGGATAATGTCAGAGCAAGGGTTGCGAGAAATAATAAGCTGTATTTCATTTTTTGATTTGTGAACGTTCTTTGTGCCATCTGATCAGTATAAAATGAGTTGAATTTGCGCTCAAATGTAACGAATTCATTCCAGAAAGGAACTGAGTTCTGTCAGGTCCAGCTTCTCTCTAGAAATCGAATGAAGTTTTGGCTCATGATGCCTTTAATCTCTGTAGCTTTGTAACCTCTTTCTTCTAACATGACAGGCAATTTCTGAAGGTCGGCAATTGTATCGATTTCAACAGGGGTCTGCTCTTTTCCAAAGCCGCCGTCCAGATCTGTTCCAATGCCGACATGGTCTGCATTTCCCGCTATCTGGCAAATATGATCTATGTTTTCAAGGGTTTGACGAAGACTGGCATTCATCGAGGCCGGAGTGGATACACCCCGCTCCCAATTGGGCACCATCATCCAGGCATCCAGGGCCATGCCGATCACGGCATCGCGGTTTATCAATTCTCGTATCTGCTCATCCGAAAACTGCCGGTTGTGGTTTACTAATTTTCTGCAGTTGTTATGGCTGGCCCAAATAGGGCCACTGAAGTGATCCATGGCTTCCCAGAAGCTCTCATCACATAGATGGGTTGCATCCAGAATGATGTTCAGTTCCTCCATTTTCTTCAAAAGCTCCTTGCCCAGGTTTCCGATGCCGCCCGAGGAATCAGTTCCATGGGCATAGGTACCTGGTCCATAATGCGCTGGCCCAACGGCCCTTAAACCGCTTTCGTAGGCAATTTCCAGGTGCTCAAGGGTCACAAGGGAATCCGCTCCCTCAAGGCTGAGAATATAACCGATAGGCTGGCCATCCGGATTCTCCGACCAACTGTGTAGATGACTTTTGAGCTGTTTAAGGTTCGTTATCTGTTTGAGGTACCCCAATCTTTCCATTTCCCGGTACCAGGATAACTGTCCCTGGGTTTGTGCCCATGCCTGCTCTGGAGAATTCCAGCCTGGCAGATCACTTCCAGGTTTGACGTATCTCGCTATCTGAGTGGCCACGCACAACCCGATATTGCCTTTCCTCATTTCGTCAAAACTAACCGTATTGTTGCCCCGATCGGGTTTGTCAATCATACCCGATTCGCTTTGTCGAATCTGCGATACGCTCCACCGAAGATCACGATTCCATTCCAGGGCATTCATAGACAGGTCCAGATGGGCGTCAAAAATAAACATGGTTCAGAGATTATTTCTTAATTCGTATGTACTTTTCCAGGATGTACCTGTCTATTCCTGAGGCTTCAATTTTCTCAAACCCTTGCTGGATCAGTGAATCTCCTTTGATTTCCACTTCAAATGAAAACGTGTGACCTCTGTAGTCCACAAAGTTTATAAAGTCAAGGTTTTCGATATATTCGGATCCATCAAAGGTGTACGTGCCGGCTCCTGCTGTGAAGTTTTCATGGGTCCCGCGTTCCTGGTTAAAAAAGGCAAAATGGCTTCGGTTGATGATTTTGATGAAATCCGTTGAGCTCAAATCCTTGACCTGAACCGAATCGTTTTCGCGAATTTCGGCGTAGGTCATTTTCCAGGTTCCTTCTATCGGACTGCTATCCTGTTCTGGTGGTTTGATTTCCTCGCTGCAACTCTCTATGATGAGGCCAATAGCAACAAATATGGTCATTACGGCCTTTGAAAAGCTTTTAAGTTCAATCATGTCTTTTTTGGTTTTTAATTTCTATGTCGTGATCCCTGGCGGATATAGGCCAGCTCCCGGCAAACTCATTGTCGACAACGATAAAAGCTTTATCGTATTTGACTACTGTCGGACATATGTGAACAGGTAGTGCGAAAAGAACGCTGCTGATTCGCAGCTTTTCCTGATTTGGACATTTTAGCACGAGGTGCTCCTCGCTCTGCGAAATCTGATCGCAACTCTCCAGGTTGAGGAATTCGACCCTCGGAAAACCCATTTCTGAGGCAACCGATTTGTGCCCCAGATCCGTACATAAAAGACCTGGAGAAGGCTTGCTCACAATCCGGCTGAGCAATGCAGCTGCGGGTTTAAAGGGTAAATCAGGGAATTTGTTCCCATATCCTGCATCCCAGAGCAAGGTAGTTCCCGGACTCAAATCAAGGTCTTTATTTTCTGCATGAAGCGCAAAAGTAGGGGAGCCACCGGCAATAATTGTTCTGATCTCCAGCCCTCTCGACAATAACTCATCCCGCATTTCAAGGACGGGCGTCATGGCCTCCAGACACCTTTCCGATCTTCTTTCCAATTCCGGATCATGGATATGTCCGTCATAAACGTGAATTCCCATGCACTCGATCCAGGGATCAGAGCTCATTTGTCCGAAAAGCGATAGAGCCTCATCACCAGGAATAATCCCTGTTCGGTTCATTCCGTTATTGACATCCATCCAAAGCCTGATTGTGCGCCCTGAAGCCTTAGCCTGGTCACTGATCATGGATAGAGTGTCGTAATTGTCAACCAGTGTTGAGAATCCCGTGTTTGGATATTTATGAATGAGCATGAGAAAGGTCTCGAGGTGTATGGAAGTCGGTTGCATGGCAAGAAGCGCCTCGTTCACTCCACAGCGACCCAAAAGTTCGGCCTCTGAAAGTGTGGAGCATTTGAATTTTTCAATTCCCGCTTCGAGCTGCATGCCTATGATCTGCTCATTTTTATGGGTTTTCACATGCGTCCAGAGCCTCTTGGGGTCACCTGAAATCCGAATCATTTGTTCAATATTTTCTCGGATTCGGTCAGGATAAAAGAGCAGGGCAGGGCTGATCAGGTGATCTGCTTTTTTTGGAAGGAACCAGTTCTTGTCGCTCATCGCTTTTAGAATCAGTGAAGTTCAAACATCGCCTCCACTTCAACCGGAATCCCGTCGGGCAGAATCATGCCTACTGCACTTCTCACCCCAATTCCGTATTCCTTTCCAAAAACATCAGCCATGAGTTCGCTGAATCCGTTCATCACCAGGGGATGACTTGTAAAATCAGGCGTGCTGTTTACCATACCCAGAACCTTGACCACACGCTTCACGCGATCGATGTCTCCGAAATGAGTGACAATTGTCGAAAGCATGGTAAGCCCGACCTGACGCGCGGCTTGTTTGGCCTCTTCCAGGGTCAAATCGTCTCCTGCTCGTCCTTTCATCAGATTTCCGTCATAATTCATCGGGGATTGACCCGAAACATAGAGGAACTTGTCGATGACCAGTATGGGCCGATAGACTCCTGCGGGCTTGGGAGCCGGCGGAAAGACAAGTCCTAGGTTCTTGATGCGCTGAGAAACTTTAATATCCATAGTCTGTGATTTATATGAATTGATTCATGATCAATACTCCTGTGATACCTATGATGCCTACGAGAGTCTCCATGACCGTCCAGGTTCTCAAGGTTTCACGGATTGAAAGGTTGAAATACTCTTTAAACAGCCAAAAGCCGCCATCATTTACATGAGAGAGCATCAGGCTGCCTGAGCCAATGGCCAGAACCATCAGTTCAGGCTGAACCCCAGTGTTTGAAACAAGTGGCAAGACAATCCCGGCGGCGGTGAGTCCGGCAACCGTAGCCGATCCTATGCTGACCCTGAGTATTGTTGCGATGAGCCATCCCAGGATAAGAGGAGGAATATTCGACCCTTGCAACATGGCTCCAATGTAATCGCTGACCCCGCTGTCAACCAAAATTTGCTTGAGCGCGCCGGCACCTGCAATAATCAAAAGGACCATCGTGATACTCGAGATCGAGACTGACAAGGTGTCCATGAGCTCTTTCATTTTCTTGCCTCGAGAGAGACCGAGCGTATATATGGCTACAAGAACGGAAATGAGCATGGCCATGACCGGGTTGCCAATGAATATCAACAGTTTACGACCGGGAAAATCTCCGGGTAAGCCAAAGTCCAGCAAGGTGGAGAGCCCGATCAGCAAAACGGGAAGAAGCGCCGTGAAAATACTGACACCCATTTTTGGCATTTCATGGTCTTTCAAAACGACTGGATTGTAAAATTCAGGCAGGGGTGTGGCCTCTATTTTTTTTATGGTTCTGGCAAAAAGCGGCCCAGCCAATACTATCGCGGGAATGGCAACAACGGTTCCGTATAGGAGCGTTTTACCTATGCTGGCACCGAACATGGAGGCAATTGCCGTCGGTGCGGGATGTGGAGGCAGGAAGCCATGGGTGACCGACAGCGAGGTCAGCATGGGCAGTCCGACATAGATAAGTGGCAAGTTGGTGGCTGCTGCTACCGTAAATACTAGGGGTATCAGGATAACGAACCCAACGGTGTAGAACATCGGAACGCCGACGATGAACCCCGCAAGTACGACTGCCCACTGGATGTATTTTCTGCCAAATCGATCCACAAGACCTGAAGTGATTCTTTGGGCAGCTCCACTTTCAGCCACAAGTTTGCCCAGCATGGCACCTAAGCCGAGAATCAAAACAAGAAATCCCAATGTATTGCCGATGCCGTTTTGAATCGATTGGATAACAGCCTCGAGTTCCATGCCCTGCAGAATTCCAACAAGCAGACACACAATTACGAAAGATAAGAAAGCATTCAGTTTGAAAACGGCGATCAGAAGAAACAGTAGGATAATTCCGAGGACGACGATGAGAAGAGGCATAGTTAATTTTGGTTACGAGGTCTGATTTTTGGACAAATTTGATTTACAAGCTAAAATAGAAATAAATACTGCGCCTGAAAATTTCTGTTGACAAACGGTTATTTTCTTACGACAAACGGATGTAAAACTGAGGGATATTGAACCGAAATTTAAAGATGAGCTAAGGAAGAGTAGTAATTTCCTAAATACTAAACTTATACTTTATATAAAACTCATAGAAATATGAAAAACAAATAAATAACATTGTACTATAAGAAATATCTATGACTCAAATTCTTGTGTTTTCAGGAAATTCTGAGGCTATTTTCAAGTGGAATTGAGAGTCGGTTCTCAGCGCAGTATGTCAAGCGCTCGAAGGTCAGCCGCAAGCTGTTCAGGGTGTCTGAAATGGATGCCGGTCATACCCAACTCAATGGCGGTTTCAACATTGGGCAGACTGTCGTCAATGAAGATTGAAGAGCGGGGATCCACTTCGTATCTGTCAAATAGAATTTCATAGATTCTACGGAATGGCTTTCGCGTTTTTTCCTCTCCTGAAACCACAATGCCCTGGAAAAAACCCAGGAAATCAAAGCGTTCAAGGGCTACCGGGAAAGTTTCAGCACTCCAGTTGGTCAGAGCATATAGATTATGCGAATCTGTCTTTTTGAGTTCCTCAAGGAGGGTTACCGTGCCTCTGACTTCACCCCGGATCATCTCTTCCCAGCGATCATAAAACAAGCGAATGTAGTCCTCCTGTTCAGGGAACTTTTCAACAAGGAGTTGAGTCGCTTCGGCAAGGCTTCGTCCGGCATCTTGCTCTACGTTCCATTCCGGGGTGCAGACTTCTGTAAGAAAGGAATTTATTCTTTTTTCATCATTATTGAAAACCTTGCTATACAAGTATTTAGGATCCCAGTCTACAAGTACTCCTCCAAGGTCAAAAATTACGTTGTCAATTCTTGTCACTGGCATTTTAAAGCTCTTTGTCTGAGGTTGACGGGTCACTGCTCTCCATGAGAAAAGCCTTGATGAAAGCATCTATGTCTCCATTGAGAACGGCATCGACATTTCCAGTTTCGTACTGGGTCCTGACATCCTTGACAAGTTTGTAAGGATGCATGACATAGTTGCGAATCTGCGACCCAAAATCTATCTTCATCTTGCCTGCTTCAATGCTGTCTCTTTTTTCTCGCTGTTTTTGAAGTTCAATTTCGTACAATTGCGACTTGAGCATCTGCATCGCCTTCTCCCTGTTCTCGAGCTGGGAACGCGTTTCGGAATTCACAACCATGATCCCAGATGGTTTGTGGCGCAGGATGGCCTTGGTCTCAACCTTGTTCACATTCTGACCACCGGCTCCGCCCGAGCGGGCAAAGTCCCAGGTAATATCTGCAGGATTGATTTCGATTTCTATGGATTCATCCGCCAAAGGGTATACGTATACCGATGCAAATGAGGTGTGTCTCTTCGCATTGCTGTCAAAAGGGGAGATGCGCACCAATCGATGAACGCCGTTTTCACCTTTGAGGTACCCGAAGGCGTATTCACCATCTATTTCAAGGGTCACAGTCTTGATGCCGGCCACGTCACCCTCCTGGTAGTTGAGTTCCTTCACCTTGAAGCCCTGTTTCTCGCTCCACATGATGTACATGCGCATGAGCATCTGGGCCCAGTCGCAACTTTCGGTGCCTCCGGCTCCCGCTGTTATCTGCAGAACTGCGCTAAGACTGTCGCCTTCCTCAGATAGCATATTCCTAAACTCAAGGGCCTCCAACTTATTCAGGGTCTTCTCAAACAAGGCTTGTACCTCCTGCTCGGATGCCTCCTCTTCTTTGAAAAAGTCATACATGACGGCCAAGTCTTCCCCTTCGGCTTTGAGCTCGTTATAATCGGTCACCCACTTCTTTTTACCCCTCAATCTCCTCATCAAGACTTCCGCCTCTTTGGGGTTGTTCCAGAAATCAGGATCCGAAGCTTTCTCTTCTTCATTCGTGATTTCAATCAACTTCTTGTCGATCTCCAGATATCCGTGGAGAAGCTCGATCCGCTGGTTGACATCTTTTATTTGATCTGATGTAATCATAAGGCAAAAATAAGCTAAAAAAAATCAAAGCAACTTGGCTGCAAATTGAAATTGTCAGGCGAATTCTTTAGTTTTAACCAAAAATGATTTCTCATGCAAAAACTCTTACTTGTTCTTTTGATCCTGGTCTATGTTCAACCTGCTGCTGCTCAATTTCTGGCCGGAGAGAAGGACATTGACAAATACGATGGATTTTTCGATTTTCACTACCAACAGTCCACCGGGAAAGTTTGGCTCGTCGTGGAGGATCTTGATCGGGAGTTCCTCTATGTGAATGCTCTCTCACAGGGCCTGGGCTCCAACGATATAGGTCTCGACAGAGGACAGCTCGGCAATGGGGTGGTGGTCAAATTCATTCGCTCGGGAAAAAAACTGCTCATGATACAACCCAACCAGTCTTTCAGAGCTGTCACCGATAACAAGAAGGAGAAACAGTCCGTAGAAGAGGCCTTTGCAAAATCTGTCCTCTACGGG
>JAUIKV010000048.1 GCA_030430615.1 Bacteroidia bacterium | reverse complement strand
TTTTATCTTCAATAATGGCAAAGCCGGGACGTAATACCATCATATTGTCCATCCTATTCTTCGGACCTCTGCTGTTTTATGTATTCCTGCTTACAGGGACCAACAATTTCGCAAAATTGCCTGTGCTAACTACTAAGGTTGATGACGTCAGGGAGTTCCGTTCGGATTCTGATAAAGATTCGGTCAGCCTCGATGGCAACATTAGCATCATGTGTTTCCTGGGGCGCGAACCGCTGTTGCACAAAACCAATGCACTCAACCTGAATGAGAAGATCTACAAGCATTTCTATGGCTTCAAGGGCTTTCAGTTCATCGTGGTTCTGCCTGAAGGCGCTGAGGCTGATGCCGAGCAATTGAAAAAGGAATTGGGCGCGACCTATGATGTGAGCGAATGGCACTTTCTTTTCGGTTCGGAAAGCCAGGTAAGAAACCTGTTTGAAAGTCTTCAAACCAATATTTCCCTGGATGACAAGCTATATACCAAGAACGCCTTCATTATTGATCGCGACATGAACCTGAGGGGCAGATCAGAAGATGACGAGATGCCTGACGGAATGCGTTATGGATACAATGCCGAGTCGATTTCCACTGTTCATCAGGAGATGGTCGATGACGTTAAAGTTGTTGTGGCAGAAGATAGACTGGCACTTAAAAAGAATAAAAGACAGATTTAGAGTTGAAAAAGAATTCATACATAGCCGTAGCCTTCATCGTCCTGATTTTCGGAATCTGGGCAGTGCCCAAGATCATTGAACGGTTCGCGGGGACAGAGTTGTTGACCTTTGAAAAGGTCCCGGACTTTGAGTTCATCAGCCAGGATTCGGTGGCGGTCAGCCAAAAGGAATTTGAGGGCAAGGTTTACGTCGTTGAGTTTTTCTTCACTTCCTGCCCGACGATCTGCCCGAAGATGCACGAGAGCATGTTGAAGTTGCAGAAAGAGTATTACGGCAACCCTGAGTTCGGGATCGCCTCGATCAGCATCGATCCGAAAAGAGACACGCCGTCGGTTTTAAAGGAATATGCCAGTAATAAAGGTGCAACGCTAAAGAACTGGTACTTTTTGACAGGTGAGAAAGATTTGATCTACAACTTTTCGAACAAAGGGTTCAAGCTCTATGCGGGAGAGAATAAGGATGTAGAGGGAGGCTTCGAGCACTCCGGCCTTTTTGCACTCATAGACAAGCAGGGATACATTCGCTCGAGAACCGTGAAGAATGGAGACATGGTGAATCCCATTAAGTTTTACAATGGGTTGGACCCAAAAGAGGTAGAGTGGTTGAAGGAGGATATCGCGGTTTTGTTGAAAGAATAGAAAGAATTCGTTTATGGAAGATGCGAAAAAATACAATCGGTTGATCACGATTCTGTCAATTGCCATTCCCCTGGTGGTTGCTGCGCTTTTCGGAGTGAAGATTGATCTGGAGCTCCCCGTTTTTCTGCCTCCGATATACGCAGGAATCAATGCCGTGACTTCTGTTCTGCTTGTAGCGGCTTTTTGGGCAATTAAGAATAAGAATATTGACCTTCACGAGAACCTGATCAAGGCTTGCATGGCGCTTTCCGCAGTTTTTCTCATTCTTTATGTTTTGTATCACATGACTTCAGACTCTACTTCTTACGGAGGGGAAGGGGCCATTCGTTGGATCTACTTTTTTGTGTTGATCTCTCATATACTGCTCTCGATTGTCGTCATCCCGTTTGTTCTTGTCACTTTTGTGCGCGGCATAACTCGAGATGTTGAGCGTCACAAGAAAATCGCCCGGATTACATTTCCCATCTGGCTCTATGTCACGATAACTGGTGTAATCGTTTATTTTATGATCTCACCTTACTATTAGACCTCAGGACGCATGCAAGTTTCGAGAAGAATGGATCTTTGGGCCGGTGATGTCTCAACCAAAACAAAATCCGCAGACGGATTGTCTGCGGATTTATACTGCTGAATGTTGGACATGGAGCGTGTCACTTACATAAGCCTCTAGAATTTCATAGGATCAACGCACTTTTTTGATCAGTCTGGCGACATATGAAAATTTCATGTCTCTTGTTTTGATGCCTTCCTGCATCTTCTTTTGTTGTTCGGCCGTAGGTGCATCTCCGTCACTTCCGGGAGACAGCATATGGGCATAGTCCTTGTACATGTCAGCTGTTATATGGGTGGCATAGGTGTCGCTGCCGTAAGGAACCATGATCCTTAGCAATTCCCATCTGCTGCGAGCCCCTCGATCTACTTCTTTTTGATGCCAGGGAAGGAAGACCTCGGTTTCTGCTTTCTCATAACTCGCGAAATCCATGTCAGTTGCCCTCATAAAATTCAGGGCGATAACGGTACCCAGCGGCATGTCGAATTGATCCTCAGTGCTGGCAACGGATTCGAGGTACAGGCGATAGGCCAGGTCTCTGTTCTTCACATCTTGTTGTATGTGTTCGTCAACCTGCCCCGAGGACATATCAGGATAAGCTGCTTTGACGGCGGCATCAAAGTCACCGGCTCCTGACATCATCTTTACAGGATCGTCGTATACGTGAACCGTCATGTATTGAGACCCCTGGCTCTCTCCACCCGGTTGCAGGGCCCAAAGGTCCCATCCGATAATGTCTCCGTTTTTGACCCTCTGAGCATGGATCTTTTCCCAGAAGTCCTCGGTTTCCATGTAAGCAGCTGCCTGCTCGTTGTCAACTTTCATGAACTCGAATAAGAGATAATACTTGTCCTGTGCCATCATGCTCGAGCCAAACATGAGAGCCATTAAGACCAAAATGAATTTTTTCATTTGTTTAAGGTTTTGATTAGAATTGATTGATTTTATTTCAAGATAGTCAATTTTATGAAAATCAACACTATAAGTATCAAAATATTTGGTTTTAGGCCAAAATACACATTTCATTCAACAGGAAACGCCTTACCCGATTTCACGAATATCCGTGAACGCATGTGTCGCCGCGTTTTAACTTTGAGAATCGGGATTTTTTGGTAGGATGAACCTCATGGGTTATTTTTGCAGCAATGTTTTCACACAACAACCAATGATATGAGGAATGTATTCAAATAAGTTCAATAGGTTTCAGAGAGGCTCGATTGCTGTATTTCTTCTCTTTGTGCTACCCGAAAGGATGCTGGCCCAGTGCGCCATGTGTCGGGCCGTGGTTGAGCAGGGAGGCGAGGAGGTAGCCGAAGGCATCAATTCGGGCATTGTCTACCTTATGGCCTTTCCTTATATAGTTGTTGCTGTGGCGTCTTTCCTGCTTTACAGGAATTGGAGGAGAACTTCCTCCGCCGCCTGATGTGCTTGCAAAGGAATCGGTTCAGATATTTGATATTTACTGTAACATTTTTTTTAACACCTCGTCATATACTTCGAATTCCAATATTGAAATTACTTTATATGAAAGCACCCCTAACCCTGATTTTGATCTTCAGTATTTTTCTTGCGGCTCAAGGTCAGACTGAAGACCTTACAAATAAAAAATGGACACTCGAAGATTGCGTGAACTACGCTTTGGAGAATAATATCCAGGTTAAACAGAGTGAGAATAACATTGCACTTGCTGAAGTAGACAAAAGACAGGCCATTGGAAATTTTATCCCCAGCCTGAATTTTAGTAGTGTGGGAGCCTGGAACTCGGGTCTGACACAAGATCCAGCCACAGGAGTCCTTATCAACCAGACCTCCCAAACAACAACCGGGGGAATCCAGTCCGGGGTTCCTATATACCGGGGTTTCAGAAACCAGAACCAGTTGAAGAGGGCGGAGCTCAGCATTCTGGCCAGTCAATATCAGCTTGACCGGATCAAAGATGACGTCACTCTGCAAGTTATAAACGCCTATCTGCAAGTTCTATTCAACAAAGAGGCGGTCAATGTAGCGATTCCACAGGTGGAGATCACCCGGGAGCAACTCGATCGAACCAGGCGTCTGGTCGATGCTGGCTCTTTGCCCGAGGGCGACCTTTTGGACGTGGAGGCGACCCTTGCAAATGACGAGCAGAACCTCATAATAACCGAAAACAATGTCAACTTGGCCTTGATCAACCTTGCACAGTTGCTTCAACTGGAAGACTACGAGAACTTTGAGGTGGCCAACGAAGAGATAGAGACCCTTCCACTGTTGAACCTCGCGGATTACTCCGTAGACCAGATTTATTCGACGGCACTGGAGAACAGAAATGAGATCAAAGTGGCACGTGCCAATATCGAGATCGCAGAAGCAGACGTCAAACTGGCCAAAGGAGCCTTGCAACCCACGCTATCCGGATTCTATCAGTGGAACTCAAGGTATTCTGACCGGGAGATTATCACAGGCTCGGAAATTGATCCGAACAACCCAACACGGATCATTGGTCAGGTGGAAACCACAGGAGACAATGTGATCACGCCGAATTTCGTGCCCACCATCGGACCCGCAAACCCGTTCTTCGATCAGATAGATCAAAACAAGGGTAGTGCTTTTGGTCTCAGCTTGAATATTCCCATTCTCAACGGTTTCGCTGCCTCGAATGATGTGAGAAGGGCCAAGATCAATTTCGATCAGCAAAAGTATCAGCTCGAACAGGAAGAGCTCAATCTCGAGCGCACAATACACCAGGTATACGCTGATGCTATCGGCGCATTGAAATTGTACGATGCCACCAAAAGATCACTGGAGGCCAGGGAGGTGTCTTTCGACTATGCCCAGGAGCGATTTGACGTCGGGGTTCTGAATTCTTTTGATTTCAGCCAGATCAAGAACCAGCTGGTCAGGGCCAATTCTGATTTTTTGACGGCCAAATACGACTTCATTTTCCGGGTGAAACTGCTCGAATTCTACTACGGCGTACCGGTTGAGAACCTCAAATGATTTGAAGATTTTTCTATGGCCCTTATCCTGAGTATTGAATCGGCAACCAAGAATTGTTCTGTCGCTCTCGCAGCGGATGGAGAAGTGATCACTTTGAAGGAGCTTCACGAGGAGAAGTTTTCGCACGCCGAGAAGCTGCATTCCTTTATTCTGGAGGTGATGGAATCCTCAGATCGAAAGCTCGATGAAATAGATGCGGTTGCAGTTAGTAAAGGACCGGGTTCCTATACGGGCCTCCGCATTGGGGTTTCAGCGGCCAAAGGCCTCTGCTACGCCCTCGACAAACCTCTTATCTCTGTGCCCACGTTGGAAAGCCTGGCAAGACAGGTCGAACTGACGGATGAAGGGGTGATCGTGCCCCTGTTGGACGCAAGAAGGATGGAAGTCTACTCGGCTGTTTACAACGACCGATTTGAAGAAATTCGTGAAACCCGGGCGGAAATCATTGAGGCTGGCTCCTTTTCAAAGTACCTGGAACAAAACCGAGTCTGCTTTGTAGGAGACGGAGCTGCAAAGACCAAAGAAGTGATACACCATCCCAATGCTGTCTTCATTAAAGGCAGGTTCCCCTCAGCTCGGGAGATGGCGCCAATTGCTGAAAGAAAAGCTATTGAGAGGCAATACGAAGATCTCGCCTACTTTGAGCCCTACTATTTGAAAGACTTCGTGGCCGGTAAGCCCAAACGGTATTTTTAACTTCCGTTATTAGACTTCCCCAGGTTGTTTAAAAGGTAATTTCAACTTGCGCAAGAGCCTGTTTTGACTCTGTCACCGGCAATTTACAGGCACCGTCGATGCAAACGTAAATCGTCGTCTCGTTTTCGCTGTATTTGTATTCCAGCAAGGGCAGAGAGCTTTCCTTTTCGCTTCCTACAATCAGCTTGTTTGGGATATACGCACGGTTGATCTCTGTAATGCGTTGTTTCGCTTCCGGGCCAACTACAGCAATTTCGTAATAGTCACCCAGGTAATTCGCATACAGACCCAGCCATTTGGCTGCACCTGCTCCGTATTCGACTACATGCATCTTCATGTTGTTCAGCATGGTCGATGAACTCTCCAGGTAGTGTCTGTTTCCAAAGTAGTGGCCCAGCTTGAAAAGACTTTGAGCCAGTGTGGCATTCGAAGACGGAATTACATTGTCATCCGTCTCGATCTTCCTCGAGATCAGGCTTTTTTCACGATCTGAGGTGAAGAAGAACATTTTGCTTTCATCATCGTAAAAATGATCATAGCAGTAATCCGCCAGTTGTTTGGCCGACTGCAACCAGCTCATGTCAAGTGTTACCTCGTACAGAGCAATATAGGCCTCGATTGCCGCGGCATAGTCTTCCAGATAGGCATCCAGGGTGCTTTTTCCTTCTTTGTGATTTCTGTAGAGTCCGCCATCTTCCTGCATCATGTTGCGCTGGATGAAATGAGCATTCTTAAGGGCCATTTTGAGATAGTCTTCGTCTCCAAAAACAGCGTAAGCCTGAGCGTACCCTCTAAGCATGAGCGCGTTCCAGGAGGTCAGAATCTTGTCATCGAGTCGCGGCCTGTTTCTCTTTTCTCTTTCTTCAAGCAAGTTCTTTTTCCAGGACGTAACTTTTTGCTTGAGCTCCTTGGGCTCGAGACCGTTCTCCTCGCAAAACTGCTCGTCAGATACAGAGCGTATGAGGTGATAAAGGTCTTTTTCCCATTTCCCGTAGCCATTTACATTGTAGTATTTGGCAAAAAGCTCAAAGTCACCTCCGAGGAGCTTCTGCAGTTCCTCTTTGGTCCAGACATAGTAGGCGCCTTCTTCGAGCTCTCCCGCTTCATCCTCACTATCCGCGTCGAGCGAAGAGTAGAACCCTCCTTGCCCGTCATATAGCTCGCGTTCCACGAAGGCAGACGTTTCTTCAACGATTTCTTTGTACAATGGATTCCCGGTTGCCTGGTATGCCAGCGAATATAGGGAGACCAATTGGGCATTGTCGTAAAGCATCTTTTCGAAGTGGGGGATGTGCCAGTGGTCATCTACCGAATAGCGCGCAAATCCTCCCCCGATCTGATCAAAGATGCCCCCGTAGGCCATCTGGGTCAGAGTCGTGTTCACATAGTCGAGGATTTCCTTATCCTGATGCTGTGCCCCATAGCGCAGCAGGAACTCTATGTTCACAGGCATCGGAAACTTTGGAGCGCCTGCGCGACCTCCATTTTTGACATCCATGTTCGGCTTCCAGTTCTCGATCGATGACTCAAGCTCTTCGAGAGAGAAGTCAGCTGGTTTCTCATTGAGGGCAATCAGACCCGATTGTTGAACCCCCTGGGTAAGCTTTTCAGCATAGTCTCGAGCTTTATCCGGTTCGTTCGCGTATAAATCGGAAAGCTGATTCAAAGCATTCATCCAATTCTCCTTCGGAAAGTATGTGCCTCCCCAAATCGGTCTTCCATCAGGAAGCGCAATGCAGTTCAGTGGCCATCCGCCTCGTCCGGTGAGCAATTGCACGGCGTTCATGTAGATCTGATCCACATCGGGCCTTTCTTCCCGGTCGACTTTCACATTGATGAAATGCTCGTTCATGACTGCCGCCACAGCCGAATCTTCAAAACTCTCTCTTTCCATGACATGGCACCAGTGACAGGCCGCATAACCTATCGAGATGAGAAGGAGCTTGTCCTCCTTCTTTGCCAGTTCGAGGGTCTCATCGTTCCAGGGATGCCAATCGACGGGATTGTGTGCATGCTGCAACAGATAAGGACTGGTTTCGTGGATCAGGTTGTTGGTGTACTTGTGTTCTTTGTCCATGGAGTCATTTTTAGGATTTCCGCAGGAAACAAACAGGGCAATAGCCATAACCAGCGCTACGATATTTTTGTGCATGCAGGAAGTTTTGGCAAATATACTATCATTTGACGGATAAAAAGGTCGCTCAAAATTTGGATTATTGACCTCGCGAACAATGAATAAGGTTGATTGCTGGCATGAAATGGTAACATTAACTTAACATCTGTATTTAATGAAGGTAATAGATTTGCACTATCAAACGAACTTTCAAAAGTGGAAAACATTTACATCTTGATGATCATTGCTCTGGTTGCTCTGGCTGCAATCGATCTTGTCGTTGGAGTGAGCAATGACGCAGTTAATTTCTTGAATTCGGCCATCGGGTCGAAGGTTGTTTCCATGCGAACCATTATGATTGTGGCGAGCTTGGGAATTGCAATCGGAGCCATTTTTTCCAGTGGAATGATGGAGGTGGCCAGGAAGGGCATTTTCAATCCCGGGGAATTCTATTTCAATGAGATCATGATCATCTTTATGGCAGTCATGGTTACCGACGTGCTGCTCCTTGATTTTTTCAATACCCTTGGGATGCCAACTTCGACAACGGTTTCGATCGTTTTTGAACTGCTCGGTGCGGCTGTGGCCATGGCCATCATCAAGATCATGGTGGCAGACGACCAGACCATGGCGAATCTTTCTCAGTACATTAATACAGAAAAGGCAGTTCTCATCATATCGGGGATTTTTCTTTCGGTGGTGGTAGCCTTCTCGATAGGAGCCCTTGTTCAATACGTCTCTCGGCTGTTCCTGAGTTTCAATTTTGAGCAAAAACCTAAGATTTATGCGGCCCTTTTCAGTGGAATTGCACTGACGGCCATTACCTATTTCATCTTTATGAAGGGGCTGAAAGGAACCAGTTACTACGATGACATCAAAGGAAGCCTGGAAGGAAATGAGACCATTATTATCTCAATTGCATTTGTGATCTGGACCTCCCTGTCTTATTTTTTGACAGCGATACTCAAAGTGAACCTCTATAAAATCATTATCACGGTGGGAACATTTGCACTGGCCCTGGCCTTTGCAGGCAACGACCTGGTAAATTTCATCGGAGTCCCCATGGCCGCATGGAACTCCTATGAGGCCTGGAGTGTTTCGGGAGTTCCGGCCAAGGAATTCAGCATGGAGGTCCTGGCAGGAAAGGTTCCAACACCTTCGCTCTTTCTTTTTATTGCCGGAATGATCATGGTGGTGACGCTTTGGCTGTCTTCTAAAGCTCGGAAAGTAGCGGCGACAGAAGTGAATTTGGCCCGTCAGTCAGAGGGCTATGAGCGCTTTGAGCCCAACACCATGTCCAGACTTTTGGTGAGATCCTCCCTTGGCATGATGAATGCTTTCAGCGCAGTAATGCCTCAGGGCTTAAAAAAGAGCATTGAAAAGAAGTTTGAAAAGCCTGTTGTTAACCTCCCGAAGAGCAAATCATATGAGCTTCCCGCTTTTGACGCGGTCAGGGCCTCTACGAACCTCATGGTTGCAGGAATCCTGATTTCAATTGCAACCTCTTACAAGTTGCCCTTGTCGACCACCTACGTCACTTTCATGGTAGCCATGGGAACATCGCTGGCAGACCGTGCCTGGGACAGGGAGAGTGCCGTATACCGGGTAGCTGGCGTGCTCAATGTGATCGGTGGATGGTTTTTTACCGCATTCATAGCATTTCTGACCGCAGGCATTTTCACTTATCTCATTCATTTGGGAGGGATTACGGCTGTTGGTTTGATTTTGTTGCTGGTGTTGGTATTACTGGCCAGGAACTATATCAGTCACAGGAAAGAAGAGAAGGAAAAAGCACAGGAGCGTGTAATCAAACGCGCCGAGCTGATCACGGCCAAAGAGGTCATTGATGAAACATCGGATCATATCGCAGAAGTAGTTTCCCGGGTTCAGAAGTTATACAGCAATGTCGTGAAGGATTTGTCGTCACATGACTTGAACAAGCTGAAGAAAACGGACAAACACGTAAAGAAACTCAATACAGAGGTCGATACCCTGAAAGATGAAGCCTTTTATTTCATCAAATCAATGGATGAGTCATCTGTTGAGGCCAGTCGATTCTATTTGTTGGTTTTGGGTTACCTGCAAGACATTTCCCAGTCAATAAGCTATATTTCAAAGGCCAGCTTCAAACACGTGAACAACAATCACAAGAATCTTAAAGAATCTCAGACGGAAGACTTGAGAATCATAGATGATCAATTGACGAAAATGCTGAAAGACATTGCAGTCACATTTGAAAATCAGGAATTTGACAACATCGTCAAAATTGTGGCAGAAAAGCAGGAGCTGCTGGATCACGTTTCCGAGTCCATTCAGAAGCAAATACAGCGTATCCGAACCGAGGAGAGCAGTGCAAAGAACACGACTCTTTATTTTGGAAACCTGCTGGAGACCAAAGACCTCATATCGGCCATTATGAGTTTGCTCGAGCTCTACCAGGAGTTTCACATCAGTATGAAAAGGGCACATATTCCGGTATAGAGCACCGCAGAAACACTTAGTTTCATGCACACTGTAACTTTGGTGACCGACAGAATGTCAATTAATGCGTCACTTTGTATCCGATTTCACATTGGTATGGCATTTGCTATACTTCTGAAAAACAAGAGTTAAATTAAAATTGAATACGATGACCGAGTTATTGACAAAAGAGACTTTCCTTCAGAAGGTCTTCAACTACGAACAAAATAAAGAGTGGAAATTCGAGGGTGACAAACCCTGTATAATTGACTTTTATGCTGACTGGTGCGGCCCCTGCAAGATGGTGGCCCCAATACTTGAGGAATTGTCCGAAGAGTACGCCGGAAAAGTTGACATCTACAAAGTTGACACTGAAGTGGAACAGGAACTATCGGCCGCCTTTGGGATCCGCAGCATCCCATCCATGTTGTTCTGTCCTTCAGACGAGCAGCCTCAGATGGCCCAGGGAGCACTTCCAAAGCACAACCTGGAACAGGTGATCAAAGATGTTCTGAAAGTGGAGAAATAAAAACAAAGGCTGCCTTTTGGCAGCCTTTTTTTATGTTCTAAAACGAGACCTGACTAAGCCGACACGAGCTGATGTTTAGCCAGGTACTCCGCAATTTGAACCGTGTTGGTAGCAGCTCCTTTTCTGAGGTTGTCACTCACCACCCACATGTTCAGCGTTTGGGGTTGAGACTCATCTCGTCGCAGCCTTCCTACAAAAACCTCATCCTTGCCTTCGGCAAAGCGGGGCATCGGGTAGGTGTTGTTCTCCAGGTCGTCCTGCACGACAACTCCTTCGGTCTCACTTAAAATCTGCCTGACCTCTGACAGGTCAAACTCGTTTTCAAACTCGACATTGATGCTTTCCGAATGACCTCCAACTACAGGAATTCGAACAGCGGTGGCGGTAACTGCAATCGTTTTGTCATTGAGAATCTTTTGGGTCTCCCTTACTAATTTCATCTCTTCCTTGGTGTAACCGTTTGCTTCGAAGACATCGCAATGCGGCAAGGCATTTCGGTGTATCGGGTAAGGATAGGCCATTTCACCCTGAACACCTTCATATTCATTTTCCAGTTGCTGCACCGCCTTGACGCCTGTGCCCGTAATGGACTGATAGGTCGATATCACCAGGCGCCTGATCTTGTATTTTCTGTGCAGCGGGGCAAGGGCCACAACCATCTGGATGGTTGAGCAATTCGGATTCGCTATGATCTTGTCGTTTTCGGTCAACTCCGAAGCATTGATCTCGGGTACGATGAGTTTTTTGTTGGGGTCCATGCGCCAGGCTGAAGAGTTGTCAACCACGGTAGTTCCCACCTCGGCAAATTTTGGCGCCCATTCAAGTGACGTTCCGCCACCGGCAGAGAACAGGGCAATGTCCGGACGCGCCTTGACGGCGTCCTCCAACCCAATGACTACATGATCTTCTCCTTTAAACTGCATCGTCTTGCCCACTGATCTTTCAGAGGCGACAAGCAAAAGCTCGGTGATCGGGAAATTTCTCTCCTCCAACACCTTTAACATGACATGACCGACCATTCCGGTGGCTCCTACAACTGCAATTTTCATTTTCAAATATTTACTGATTTGCTATTGACGGAGCAAATATCACAATTTATCGAAGATGTTGGGCAATGGTTTTATCGAAACTTGGCTTTTTGTTTAAATTATTTCAGCTTTTCCAAACCGTCGACTTTTTTTAACAAATCGACCATTTAAGAATATATCGTATTTTTGCAGCTCAGAAAAAATGACACAATGGTAGTGAATAGCGATAACAAGATCGAGCTAATGGCTCCCGCAGGGAATTTCGAGTCCCTTCAGGCGGCTCTGGACAATGGGGCGGATTCGGTTTACTTTGGAGTGGAGCAGTTGAACATGAGGGCGCGCGCCTCGATAAATTTCACTCTGGATGACCTCCAGGAGATTTCCGATCGATGTCGCGCGAAGAACGTTCGTACTTATCTGACGCTGAACACAATTATTTACGATCACGATCTGACTATCGTCAAGACACTTATCCGCAAGGCAAAAGAAGCTGAGATCACAGCGGTAATCGCCATGGATCAGGCCGTCATTGCCATTGCTCGCCAGGAGGGAATGGAGGTTCACATCTCGACCCAGATCAATGTGACCAACATCGAGACTCTGAAATTCTATGCCATGTTTGCTGACACAGTTGTTCTGAGCCGTGAGCTGAGCCTGAGACAGGTTAAAAAGATCACCGAGCAGATAGAGAAGGAGCAGATAAAAGGTCCTGCGGGACGACTTGTTGAGATCGAGATCTTTGGTCACGGAGCTCTTTGCATGGCTGTATCGGGCAAATGCTATTTGAGCCTGCATTCGCATAATTCATCGGCGAACAGGGGAGCCTGCAAGCAGAACTGCAGAAAGAAATACACCGTCATCGACCAGGAATCAGGCTTCGAAATGGAGATTGACAACGAATACATCATGTCACCCAAAGACCTTTGCACCATTGACATCCTGGATCAGGTTGCTGATGCGGGCATCAGGGTACTCAAGATTGAAGGTCGCGGAAGGGCACCGGAATACGTGGCCAAAGTGATACGTTGCTACCGGGATGCGATAGACTCGATCACTGCGGGAACCTACGACAGGGAAAAGGTGATCGGATGGATGCAGGATCTGGAGAAGGTCTACAACCGGGGGTTCTGGAACGGCTATTACCTGGGCCAGAAGCTGGGAGAGTGGAGCAAAGGCTCGGGTTCTCACGCCACACAGAAAAAGGTGTACATCGGAAAAGGAGTGCACTTCTTCCCGAAAGCCTCAATCGGTGAATTCAAGCTGGAAGCCTTTGATCTGAAGGTAGGGGACACAATTCTCATTACCGGTCCGACAACCGGAGCCAAGGAACTCCAGGTCACTGAAATGTATGTGAACGATCAGAAAGGAGAGCTCGCTTCACGTGGAGACTCGATTACACTTCCTTTGGGATTCAGGATCAGACCGAGTGACAAGCTTTATAAAATAGTGCCTGCCGAAAAACCGATAGAAACCATCTAGGTTTCAGTGCAGTCTAATTCCCAATTTAGTCCAACTCTCAATGCAGCCAGAAGGTG
>JAUIKV010000301.1 GCA_030430615.1 Bacteroidia bacterium | reverse complement strand
ACCCGCTATGGCCCTTGTCATGGGGTCAGAAAACAGGGGAATCTCGAACAATGTGCTCAAGAATTCGGATCAGAAGGGCAAATTGCCGCTTTTGGGAAGCATTGAATCACTAAACGTTTCTGTGGCCTGTGGGGCCGTGCTGTACGAAGCTGTAAGACAACGACTTTAATTACAGGAACAAAGTCATTTCACACGGGCATCGCCTTCCTTCTCATCCAATTTGCTCTCTTCTTCCTGAGCCAGGGGCCTAAAATCACCTTGTTCGTCAAAGTGCCGATCAAAGTCGTCAGGCTCATAGTCATCTCGTTCCCAGTCGTATTGAATCCTTTGAGGCCCCGTTTTCCTGAAAATATAGGCAAAGAGAATTCCGGTTACAAAGCCCGACAGATGACCTTCCCAGGAGATCCGCTCCTCGACAGGCAGCAGGTACCATACCATGCTGCCATATAGAAAGATGACAACGAGAGAAACGGCTATGAGCCGGTAGTTCCGACGGAAGACCCCGCTGAAGAATATGAAGCTGAACAACAGGTAGATGATCCCACTGGCCCCAATATGGTAGGATTTTCTGGCGATGACCCAGGTCAACAAACCTGTCATCAGGGCCCCATAGACAAAAACCTTGAAGGAGATCGTTCTGTAGAAATAAAGCAGGGAAAACATTAGCACGAAAAGTGGAATGGAATTGTGGTACAGGTGCTTGACGTCACTGTGTATGAAGGGTGAGAAGAAAATGCCTCTCAAGCCTGAGAAAGTGCGGGGATAAACCCCGAACCGATTGAAATTGTATCCGAACTTGGCCTCAAACCAGAAAACAATCCACAGAAACAGTACGAAATACAACGGAATAGCCAAAGTGATGGGTGAAAATCGAAAAGCGTGCTTGTCTTCCATAAGGCTTGAAACTTCAAAAATAAACAATAAAATTTGTCTTACTTTTACCCTATGAATACGCCCTTAGCCGAGAGAATCAGGCCCAAAACACTGGAAGATTACATCAGCCAGAACCACCTTGTAGGCAAAGATGGTGCTCTTACCGCGCATATTGAGCAGGGTCTATTGCCGTCACTGATCCTCTGGGGTCCCCCTGGTACCGGCAAGACCACCCTCGCCCAGATCATGGCGGAGCAGTCGGGCCGACCCTTTTATACCCTCAGCGCCATCAATTCAGGCGTCAAGGAGGTAAGGGAGGTAATAGACAAGGCCAAACAAAGCGGTGGACTGTTCACCCAGCGAAATCCGATTCTCTTTATCGATGAGATCCACCGGTTCAGCAAATCTCAACAAGATTCCCTGCTCGGAGCGGTTGAAAAAGGCTGGGTCACCCTGATTGGAGCCACCACCGAGAACCCGAGCTTTGAGGTCATTCCGGCCTTGCTTTCCAGGTGCCAGATCTACATCCTGAATGCCTTCGACAAGGAAGATCTGATAGCCCTTTTGAACAGAGCCATTGAGACCGATGATTTAATTCGGGAAAAGAAAGTTACTATTGCGGAGACCGAGGCGCTGTTGCAGCTGTCTGGCGGAGACGCCCGAAGGCTCCTGAATATTTTTGAGCTGATCGTCAGCTCGCAGCAAGCCCCAGTGGTGATCAACAACGACCTGGTGCTTCAGAAGGTGCAAAAGAATGTAGTTCGATATGACAAGACGGGCGAGCAGCATTACGACATCATTTCGGCCTTTATTAAATCGATTAGAGGGAGTGACCCCAACGGGGCGGTATACTGGCTGGCGCGGATGATCGAAGGTGGCGAAGACCTCAAATTCATCGCCAGGCGACTTCTCATACTGGCTTCCGAAGACATAGGCAACGCCAATCCGACCGCACTGATCCTGGCCAACAATACCTTTCAGGCCGTCTCGACCATCGGATACCCTGAAAGCCGGATCATTTTGAGCCAGTGCGCGATCTACCTGGCCAACTCAACCAAGAGCAACGCCTCTTACAAAGCGATCAATGAGGCCCAAAGCCTGGTGAAAAAAACCGGGGACCTCTCTGTGCCACTGCATCTGAGAAACGCGCCGACGAAGCTCATGAAGGATCTCGACTATGGAAAGGAATACAAATATGCGCACGATTACACGGGCAACTTCGCCGATCAGGAATTCATGCCGGATGAGATAAAAGGAACACGTTTGTACGAACCGGGCAGAAACACCCGCGAGGAACAGTTTAGAAAGTTTCTAAAAGATCGCTGGAAGGACAAATACGGCTATTGATCAATTGTGAATGGTGATCTCTTTCGACTGCAATTCATTCTTTCACAAAAGTCAGAACCTCAACCTTGCCATTGCGTTTGACATCAATTTTCAAATTACCCTGCTCGTCAAAATATCCGGTGGTTTGCTCAATGTCCTTATCCATGTCTTTCCACTCAACCCGATAAACATTAGGAAGGGAACTCTTCTCAAAAGTACCGATCTTCTCACCCTGGGTGTAATTTCCAG
>JAUIKV010000300.1 GCA_030430615.1 Bacteroidia bacterium | reverse complement strand
AGCGAATCTCTTTCAACTTTCTGTGCTTGCTGGCGTATCTCCAGTCGGCGCAACGTTTGTGCATGTTGTTTCCGAAATCATTGTCAATAGGAGCCCTCCAGAAATTCGGAACGAGGCCCTTGCCTTTATTTAGGATATTCTCATTGAGGATATTGAATTCGGTCATGATGCCGGTGGTTCGATCAAAGGATACACTACTCATCTCTGATCGAACAACAATGCTCTCCTTGTTTTCCTCAATGCGGGCAGGCTGATCCGAGACGGTGAGAGAAACGGGTGCGCCCGGACTGAGAATAAATTGCTCCCAGGCGACCTCATGCCCCACGGGTACCAGGGACTTGGCGTTTTTTGTTTGTGCAGAAAGGGATAGAATGAGTTCTGTCCCATAGCGTTCCGGAGGCAGGTTCCAATGCACTGGTGCTTTAACGACCTCACCCGGTCTCGCCGTCCCGACATCCAATGTTCCGGATGCCAGTTTCTGTCCCGCACTGCTGAGACTCCAGGTAAATTTGAATTCACTGAGATCTGAAAAGTCATAACCATTGCTGATCTCAACCTCGAAGTTAGCCTTGCTCCGGGTGGGATTCATCTGGCCATTCACGGCAAATGAAATGAACTGATGAACTTTTTTCACTTCTTCAAGTGCAGGTTTGGGCCGCCTGTCGGGCTCTACAAGACCATTCAGGCAGAAATTCCCGTCCGAAGGAACATCAGGCGGGCCAAAATCCCCTCCATAGGCCCAAAACTCTGCTCCGTCACTGTTGGTTTTGACAAGGCCCTGATCGACCCAGTCCCATATGAAGCCACCCTGAAGCACCTTGTGCTTTTTGATTACGTCCCAATAATCTTTGAAGTTCCCAACGCTGTTGCCCATCGCGTGCGCGTATTCACAGAGGACCAGGGGTCTGTCCGAATGGTTTTGTGCATAGGCTTGCAGTTTCTCTATCGTGTCGTACATGGGGCTGAAGATGTCTGTGTTTTTCTCCATGTCGGCCTGTTCGAACTGAACGAAACGAGACGGGTCTCTTTTTTTGATCCAATCGTAGGCTTCAAAGAACACAGGTCCGTTTCCGCATTCGTTTCCCATTGACCAAATCACGACACTCGGATGATTTTTGTCCCGCTCTACCATCCTTTTAATACGTTCCAAATGAGCCGCTTTCCATTCCGGTCGATAAGCAATATGCTGTATGGTGTCAAACGGACCCTGCTTGGTGGCACCGAAACCATGAGACTCAATATTAGCCTCGTCAACCACGTATAAGCCGTATTCATCACACAGCTCATAAAACCTTTCGGGTTGGGGATAATGAGAGGTTCGAACAGCATTTATGTTGTGCATTTTCATCGTTCGGATGTCTTTGATCATCGTCTCCTCATCAACTACATGCCCTTTGCGATCATGGTGCTCATGGAGATTGACCCCCTTGAAATAAATGGCTTTTCCGTTTACAAGAAACTGGCCGTTACTGATCTCGAGTCGCCTGAATCCAACCTTCTGACCAATTACCTCCATTGTTCTCCCGGTGTCGTCTTTGAGCGCAATCGTCAAATTATAAAGGTTGGGTTTCTCGGCACTCCAGGGCTTTACCTGCGTAATTTCCGATGACTCTGAAACTTCAAGAGCTCCTTCAGATTCATTGAGCGTCATCGTTTTCTCAAAGGCTTTCTTGCCGTCAGGATCTTCCAGTTTCATGTCCAAGACCAGGTTTCGCTTCCCGGATCCATTGATTTTCAATAGGACTTCGAATTTCCCCTGGTTGTTATCGGGCAATAGGTCCGACTTGACCCATAGGTCCTGAATCTGGTCCTTTTCACGGGCGAGCAAGTACACATTCCGTGTAATGCCACCCAAACGCCAGAAATCCTGGTCTTCGAGATAACTTCCGTCTGACCATTTGAAAACTTCAACAGCAAGAAGATTGTCACCTTCCTTCACATGATCATTGATTCGAAACTCGGCCGGGGTCTTGCTGCCCTGGCTGTATCCCACTTTCTGTCCATTAACCCACAGGTTCATTGCTGAGCTGACAGCACCGAAATGAAGTACCAGGTCTTTTTCTAGCATGCCCGAAGTGACCTTAAAATTCATCCGGTACGAACCCACCGGGTTATCGTGCTCCTGAATGCGAGGAGGAGTAACCTCATGAGGATATTTGATGTTCGTGTAAATGGGATATCCATATCCTTCCATTTCCCAATTGGAGGGTACGCTGATCAGCGCCCACTTGGAGTCATCAAAATCGGCATTGAAAAAATCCAGGGCCCTGTCGGCCGGTTTTTCTGAAAATTGAAACTTCCAAAGCCCATTGAGAGAAACATAAAACGAAGAAGCCTCCGGGTTCCCTGTTTTCAGCTCATCTGCATTGGCATAGGGCATGAAGCTGGCACGGGGAGGAAGTTTGTTTCGTTCAAATACATTTTGATTCTCCCAGTCATTTTGGGCATCATTAATTGCGGTTGAACTGCCCGGGCTCTGTCCCATTAA
>JAUIKV010000047.1 GCA_030430615.1 Bacteroidia bacterium | reverse complement strand
CCTTCCCCAAATTGTTGGCAATTCTATTCGTTTTCATTCTGTTTCAATTTTCTTGTAAACAAGAAGAGAAAAAGAATTCTGATACAAATGAGGCAAACACGCCCGAAGCAGTTGTTCCCGAAGCAGTTGTTCCCGAAGCAGCCGGGGCAGTAGAATCGATAAGTTCAACGGAGACCCAGGTTTTCACCACTAAATCAGGCAAGATTTTTGAGCTGACCGGACATTCGAACTCGGACGGCATTTATGACTATCACATTGTCCCACAAGGTTTTGAATTCACCAGAGACACCTTTATCGTTTCTGAAGCTGATCCTCTTTCAAAAGCCTTTCTTGAAGACCTTGATGACAACGGATTCGAGGAGATCTACTTGATCACGACTTCCGTCGGTTCTGGCAGCTACGGCAATATTTATGGTTATTCTTCGAACAGCGATAAAAGTGTCTCTCCTATTTATATTCCTCCCATTCATGAGAATGATTTGGCCCCTGGCGCACTCTACGAAGGGTATATGGGACACGATTCCATCTATCTGGACAAGGGCAAGCTGATGAGGCAATTCCCAATCTACCTGGAGGGTGATCCCAACTGCTGCCCAACCGGTGGTAAAGCCACAATCGCCTACAAATTAGTTCCTGGAGAGGCAACTTGGCAACTTCGAGCTAGCAAACAGTAAAATTAGAGGAGAGAGCACCCTTTCAAGATCGAAAGTTAGCCTTCTAAACTATGTCCCTTCTAAATTCTAGCATTCGAAAACAAAAACCTCATTGAAGAGAAAAGAATGTTTCATAAGGAAGCATAAGGAAATTCATGCTATATTCTTATGGACCCATCCATAAGAGCTCATGAAGGAACTTCGACTCCAGTTAGTTTAAAAACGACGAATGTCAGTGAGGGGTCCACATCATCTACTTAACAAATAAGGTCTCAAACGGCATTTCAGGCATTTTCCTTTTCCGATTAACCCCTGATTGCTTTAAATTTATTCTTTACAACTCCAGAGACTTCTTCTCGTTACCACCCATGAGATGCTCGATTGGATTCTCAAGGGCCTCTTTCACGGCAACCAGGAATCCAACGGATTCTCTTCCGTCGATGATTCGATGGTCATAAGACAAGGCCACGTACATCACAGGGCGTATGACAACTTTTCCGTCAATGGCCACAGGTCTCTCCACGATGTTGTGCATCCCGAGAATTGCGCTCTGGGGCGGGTTGATGATCGGTGTTGAGAGCATCGAGCCAAACACACCCCCATTGGTAATCGTGAACGTACCACCTGTCATTTCTTCGACGGTAATCTCTCCTTCCCTGGCACGAATCGCCAAACGCTTCACTTCCTTCTCCACACCGCTGAACGACAACTTTTCAGCATTTCGAATCACAGGAACCATGAGTCCCTTCGGACCAGAAACAGCTATCGAAATGTCAGCGAAATCATAGGAGATCTTGAAATCCCCGTCAATCATCGAGTTCACCTCTGGAAACAACTTGAGGGCCCTGACAACGGCCAAGGTGAAAAAGCTCATGAAGCCGAGACTCACATCGTGCTTTTCCTTGAATTGCTCCTTGTACTTCTTACGCAAGTCAAATATCGGTTGCATATCGACTTCATTGAAAGTCGTCAGCATGGCAGTTTCGTTCTTCACGGAAACCAATCGCTCAGCAACCTTGCGTCGAAGCATTGATAGTTTCTTTCGCTCGCTTTTTCTGTCGTCGTCATTCAATGCCTCGCCCATCGACGGTGTAGCTTTTATGGCGTCTTCTTTTGTAATCCTTCCATCTTTTCCGGTGCCTTTCACCTGGGTAGGATCTATATTCTTTTCATCCAGAATTTTACGGGCAGCAGGCGATGGAGTGCCCGTGGCATATGTTTTTTCTTCCGCCTTGTCAGGTTCGGGTTTTTTCTCGGTTTTCGATGACTCTTTTTTCTGCGTTTTTTTCTCAGTTCCTGAAGAAGCAGGCTTCGCAGCATCCATATCGATCAGGCATACTACGGCCCCGACCTCCACAGCGTCTCCTTCTTCGGCCTTCAGGGTGATTACTCCACTCTCTTCTGCTGGCAGCTCCAGGGTTGCCTTGTCAGAGTCTACCTCAGCGATTGCCTGGTCTTTTTCGACATAGTCACCGTCTTCTACCAGCCAAGAAGCAATTTCAACTTCTGTTATCGATTCTCCCGGAGAAGGGACTTTCATTTCTAATATCATTTCTTATCTCTGTTTCTGATTCTAGTTTATATTTTTTAGTCTTTCTGAACCTCTTCAGGCGAATTAAATTTGCCAATCGCCATCAATCAATCGTCACTGAAAACACTCTCTATCACCTTTCTTTGACGCAGTTTGAAGCGAGCTGAAGAACCTGCCGCCGGCACTGCGTAGTATTTCCTGGACCTGACCTCGAGATTTATCAAACTGAAACGCTCCAGCATATAGCTCCAGGCCCCCATATTCCTCGGCTCTTCCTGAGCCCAGATAAATCGTTCGGCATTTTTGTAACGGGAGATGACCCTTTCCAACTTTTCCTCATGCAACGGAAAAAGCTGTTCAACCCTTATCAGAGCTATGTTTTCATTTTCCCGGTTCTTTCGTTCCTCAAGCAAATCGTAATAGAACTTTCCGGAGCAAAATACGAGCTTGGTCACCTTTTCAGGATCTATAATATCATCGATCACTTCCTGGAACTCCCCATTGACCAGGTCCTTCATAGGAGACACGGCGAGCGGATGCCTCAAGAGGCTTTTCGGCGTGAAGACAATCAAGGGTTTCCTGAAGTTGCGCTTCATCTGGCGCCTGAGCAAATGAAAGAAATTCGCTGGCGTCGTACAGTTGGCGACTGTCATGTTATCCTCTCCACAGAGTTGCAAAAAGCGCTCGATACGAGCTGAGGAATGCTCAGATCCCTGCCCTTCGTATCCGTGGGGCAAAAGAACTACGAGGCCATTTTGCTGTTTCCACTTGTCTTCTGCGGCTGAAATGTACTGATCGAAAATGATCTGTGCTCCGTTGCCGAAATCCCCAAACTGTGCCTCCCATACTGTTAGCGAATTCGGAGCCGCCATGGCGTAACCATAGTCAAAGCCCAATACCCCGTATTCCGACAGAGGGGAGTTGTAAATTGTCATGATCCCCTTGTTCCTGGGATTCCTGTTAAGCAAATTGAACCTTTCGGAGGAAATCTCATCTCTTAAAATGGCATGTCGATGAGAAAACGTGCCACGTTCCACGTCCTGTCCGGAGATTCTCACGTTGTATCCCTCCTCGAGGAGGCTTCCGTATGCCAGGGTCTCCCCCATGCCCCAATCCAGTTTGTCGGTCTCAAACACCATTTTTGCCCGGTCTCTGAGTATCCGCTCTGCTTTTCGTAAAAATTTGACTCCTTCGGGAACAGTTGAAACGACTTTCGCAATGTTCTCGAGGTGACTCTGTGGATACTTTGTTCCAACGCTGAGCAACATTGCGTCACGATCCTGGCTCATGAATCCGCTCCAGACATTGTCCATGAAAGGGACCACTTTTGCAGCAGCATCTTTCTTGGCTTTGTTGAATTCGTTCTCCAAAAGGCTCTTGTACTCCGAGATGAGGCCCGGCAAATAGTCTTCATCGATTACTCCCTCTGCAATGAGTTTCTTATTGTAAATGTCCCTTGGGTTGGGCTGCTTGGATATGGCTTTGTACAGGATAGGTTGTGTGAACCGGGGCTCATCTCCTTCATTGTGACCGTATTTGCGATAACCCAGGAGGTCAATGAAGATATCCCTTTGAAATTGCATTCTGAAATCAAGCGCCATCAGAACCGCATGGGTCACCGCCTCTACGTCATCCGCGTTTACGTGCAACACCGGTGACAAAGTGACCTTGGCCACATCTGTGCAATAGGTGCTTGACCTTGCATCCAGGTAATTCGTTGTGAAACCGATTTGGTTGTTCACAACAATGTGTATCGTTCCGCCCGTAGTGTAACCTTTGAGTTTGCTCATCTGAATGAGCTCGTATGCAATCCCCTGCCCTGCAACCGCAGCATCCCCGTGCACAACGACAGGAAGCAATTTGGATGAGTTTCCGTCGTAGTCGTCTTCAATTTTCGCGCGGGCTATTCCCTCAGCCACCGCCCCAACTGTTTCAAGGTGAGACGGATTGGGCACTAGGTTCATGGTGATTTGCTTGTTGCTCTTCAGGGTTTTCGAAATCGTCGACCCCAGGTGATATTTTACATCCCCGTCAAAATCATCATCATCGTAATCTTTTCCTTCAAACTCGTTAAAAAGCTCACGGATCGGTTTTCTAAAAATATTGACCAGGGTGTTGAGACGACCGCGGTGTGCCATTCCCAATACAAACTCATCCACGTCAAACTGTTCCGCCGCAATTCGGAAGAGTCCGCCGAGGGCCGGGATCAAAGTCTCACCCCCTTCCAGGGAAAATCGTTTTTGACCGACGTATTTGGTTTGCAGGAACTGCTCGAAACTAACAGCCTGGTTCAATTTCGCCAGGACATATTTCTTCGTTTCGGGCGTGTAGCTCGGGTGATTGTCATTTTCATTGAGTTTCTCCTGCCACCATGCGATCTCCTCCGGTTTGCGAATGTACATGTATTCGATTCCGATTGAATCACAATATATCCTTTCGAGGTGACCTATGATGACCTTCAGGCTGCTCGGTGGCAAGCCCAGAATGCTGCCCGCATTGAACACGCGATCGAGATCCTCCTTTACCAGACCAAAGTTTTCAAGATCAAGTGTTGGACGATAGGTCCGCCTGTTTCTAACCGGATTCGTCTTGGTAAATAAGTGACCCCGGGTCCTGTAACCGTTGATGAGCTCAATTACCTTGAATTCCTTGTATACCTGTTCGGGGATCTCAACTTCGCTTTCAATCTCTCCTTCCAGGCTGAAATCTGAGTTCGCCAGGTCGTACCCCTGGAAAAAGCTTCTCCAGCTCGGTTCGACCTCATCGGGATTTTCCAGGTACTTCTGGTATAAGTCTTCGATAAAACCCGTATGTACCGTATTCAAAAAGGAAAACCTGTCCATGTTTACAATTCGTTCAAAAAATGAGAAATGAGTGACAAAAATAAGTGGTTTTGAGTGAATTGTTGTAAAAAAAATGATAAATGTCACTTTTGATAAGTGTCTCACTAAACACCTGATCAGCCCGTGATTCTCAAGGATTCAGGCAAGATCGGGAATTGTAATTATCCCGTTTAAAAATGGATCAAAAAAAAATAAAACTACAATGTAGAATTGGAATAATTTCATACATTTGAATATTATTTAGAATTGGTTTAAATAAAAATAGTGTTTTCGCAATGAGTCAGGCTTCCCACTACCATGTTTTTGACTACAATATGATCGATTTCAATTCGTGCTCCAAGAAGTCAAAATGTTGCAAGCGTTACAAGAAAAAGGGAAAGAGAAACTGTTCAGACTGCCCAAAACTGGATTTCTAATTCTCGATTCAAGACTTTTTTTATATTTCCTTTCACATTCCCTTCGGTAAAAAAAAGTGCCTCTCCGAAACATCAAATCGGCCATTCGTCCTAAGCCGTTTTAAAAAACGACTTCTCTCCAGTACTTTACACCTCCCTTACAGAGACTATTTACACATACTCTGGGGTATCAATTAACCAAACTCTATTTTTATGAAACAACTATTTACACTTTTGCTGATTTCCATCATTTCGATAGGCAGCATGAATGAGCTCCGTGCACAGGACGATTCTTTTACCCCGATGTGGGAAAGCTTTTACATCACGCCAGACTATACCAAATTAAAGGAACTTGGAGAAGCCATGGCCAAACACAACAAAAAATATCACGGCGAAGAAGGTCCTCACCGCGCAGTGGTTTACAATGTGGTATCCGGACCCAATATGGGTAAGATGGTTTGGCAAATGGGACCCCTGAAGTTTGCACACCTCGATTCGAGGCCCAAAGGTGGTGGTCACGATGAGGACTGGAGAGACAACGTTATGCCCTATGTCAAAAAGCTAAGCCAAGGAGAATACTGGAAACAGGACATGGATCTGTCGAACACCGGTGATGGAAATATAGCTGACACCCCTATCCTTCATATTCGCTTCCACGAAGTGGCGAAAGGTCATGGATACAGTGTCGATCATTTGCTGGATCAAATCAGCAAAACCATCAAAGCCATGGACGGTGACAACCCTTGGGGAGTTTACGACAATCAATTTCGTCAGGGATATCGAATCGGAAGACATTTGGCAACCGTTAGTTTCCTGAAAAACTATGCGGAATACGACGAACCCAACACTTTCAAGGAAACCTTTGAGAAACTTCATGGAGAAGACGCATGGCAGCCCTTTGTGCGTGGAATGCAGGATTCCATGTCAAACAGCTGGGATGAGATCTGGGAATACAACGCAACACTTAGCGGGAACTAGAATTAAAATAGCGAAAGACAAGAGGGGGCCACACAGAACGTGAGGCCCCCTCTTCTCTTTTGAAGATCAGACACTCAAATTATAAGCCTTCAATTTTATTCCACACCTTGATCTCATCATCTTCTTCAAGCCCTTCTTTCACCTCAACATGTATACCGTCGCTGATACCCAACGTAATGTCTCGTCGCTCAAATTCCTTTTCACCGGTTTTTACCTCTACAAAGGGGGATTTGGACTCATCGTCAAATTGGACCAGGGCTTCCTTTATGCTCAGAACACTGTCGGCACGAGCCAGGATTATCGAAGCATTGGCGCTTAAACCGGCGCGGATGAAAGTAGTGTCCTGTTTTTGCAAAGTGCCCTTGATCTCGAACTGAATAGCTCCGTTTTCGAGCTTTCCTTTAGGTGCGATATAATCAAGAACAGCGTCAAAAGTGGCGTTCTCTATGGCACCAACCGTTATTTCAAGGGGATAGCCCTCTTTGATCTTGCCTACTTCTGACTCATCGACCTTACCCTCAAAAATCATCCGGTTGACGTCTGCCAGGGCGGCTATCGTTGTACCCTCGTTGAAATTGTTGCTCTCGATCACCTGGTTTCCGACCTCTACGGGCATCTCCAAAATCATTCCGGGAACCGTGGATCGGATAAGTGTATTCGCAGAGCTACCCAGGCCTTTTGTCGAACCCGTCTTCACGATGTCATAATTTTGACGCGCCGCATCGTAGGCTTGCTCCGCCTGTTGGTAAGTGACTTCGAATTGCTCGAGGTCCTGTTTTGAGATCACTCCTTTTTGGTACAAACTCTTCTGACGATCGTACTTTCTCTTCTCATCATTCAATGTAATCTTTGCCCTGTCGATCGCATTTCTCGCCTGGTTCAAGCTCGAGAGATTTGGAATCACCTTGATCTTGGCAATCAAGTCGTTCGCCTGAACAAGGTCTCCGGCCTCCACATAGATCTCATCAATCACACCTGAAATGTTCGGCTTGATCAGGACCTCCTCCATTGGGAGTATGCTCCCAGTGGCTACCGTCTTGTTCACTATCGATTGTATGGAAGGTTTTTCCGTGTTGTAAACAACGGGGTCCTCCTGGTTCTTGGAATACAAATAGTACATGGCACCTGCAAAGGTCACCGTGATAAATACCAAAGTAATTATAGTTACTGATTTTTTCATTTTTTTTTATTTCGCGCTTTATTTGATTATCTGCTATTCTTTTTTTGATTTATTGATGCTCTGAGGTATTCGTGATTCTATTTTCTATTCTGTTCTCAAGGCATCCACAGGTTTCAACTTGATGGCCGTTTGGGCCGGGATCATTCCAGCCAGCAAGCCCGATACGACCAGGATCACCAATGCTGTTGTAACCACACCCAGGTTTACGCTGGGATTGGCAAACATATCTATCGGATCTGTCATATCCAGGGCATAGTTCAGCCCGTAGATCAAAAAGGCTCCGAAAGCGATTCCCGCCATTCCAGCTATAATCGTGAGAAAAACGGATTCTGTGAGGATCTGCGCCCTGATTTTTCCAGGGGTTGCTCCCACCGCTCGTCGAATACCGATCTCTCTCGTTCTTTCCTTGACGACAATCAGCATGATATTGCTAACACCGATCACACCAGAAAGCAATACCAGGGTGCCGACAAAGTAGGCGATCACCTTGAGTGCCATAAAGAGGCTCTCCACCCTGTTATACTGCTGGTATAGATCAAAATGACCAACCGCTCTGTTGTCTTCGGGGTGTATTTTGTGGTTCTTTTTCACAATGTCAAAGATCTGACTCTTAATCTCGGTAATCGGAGTTCCGTCTTTGGCTGTTATGGCCATCCATCCAACTTTATCTCCACGGTTGAAAGCCTGTGAAAAGGAGGTGAAGGGCACGAAAATCTGCTTTTGCTGTTCCTCGCTGTCGCCACCTGAAGCCTTCTTCTTATAGCTCCCTATCACCATAAAATTGACTCCATTGATTTTTATGTAAGTGCCCAGGATGTCTTCCCCTTTTTCGTAAAGGCTGGACTTGACGCCCTGCCCAATGATGGCTACTTTTCTTTTCTTTTCTATGTCGCTGTGATTTATGAATCTTCCTTCGACGATATCCATGGGCTCCTGTTTGATGATCTCCGGATAGTCACCATAGACGTCAAAAGCACCTGTTTCGATTCCACGAATGACATTTGCAGCACCTCTCCAACCCCCGATCTGATTCCGGGGTGAGACAAATCTCAAATTGTCTACATTGTTCCAGATGTCTTCAACATCCTTGAGCTTGTAACTGAAGCTCCTGCCTTTGGCCATTCCCTGATAAGACTTGGTTACTGTCTGGGTCCACATGAACATGGTATTGGTGGCGATATCACCAAAATCATTCTTTATGCCGTTTTCGAGACCTTTCCCCGCTGCGAGCAAGAGAATAAGTATGAAGATCCCCCAGAATACTCCAAAGGCAGTGAGAAGAGTTCTGATCCAATTGGCGGTCAAAACCTCTAATATTTCATTCCATCTGTCTCTGTTAAACATATTTCTTTCTTTATTCGTCTCTAAGTGCCTCTATGGGTTGTATGTTTGCCGCTCTCCATGCCGGGAAGAATCCGGCAATCGCTCCGGCCGCGATCAAAACGAATACCATGGTCATGGCAATCGAAAAATCAACTGAGGGGTTCACGACGTAATCCACCTCTACGTTAGGGCCCACTATTTCGAGCAGTCCCATGCTCAAAATCAATCCGGCAAAACCGGAAACTGCTGTCACAAAGATGGATTCCTGCAGGATCATTCCCACGATCGACCAGGGTTTGGCACCTAAAGCTTTTCGTATTCCGATCTCTCGGGTTCTCTCTTTTACAATGATCAGCATGATGTTGCTGACTCCTACGACCCCAGCGATAATTGTGCAGACTCCGACAAACCAGAAAAAGAAGGCGATGTTATCCGTCAGGGTGAAGAACCTCTTGGCTTCATCCTGGGAATTGTAGACGTTTATGGCACTGTTGTCATCCGGAGCCACTATATGGGACTCCTGTAGATAGGCCTTTATCTCTGCCGCAAATTCATTCGAAACGGCCACAGATTTGTCAAAAGTCTTCTCGGGCTTGATTGTAAAAGTCAGATTGTTAATTCGGTCCTGACCATTGAAAACACTCTGGGCCGTTGTAAAAGGCAAAAAAACCGCATCTTCTTCCCTTTCACCTCCGGCATCTGAATACACGCCAATTACCTTGAAGTTGATTCCGTTGATTTGCACGTATTCTTCCATCGGGTCCTCAACCTCTTTGAGCAGCTCTTTGGCAACTTTCCCACTAATCACAATTACCTTGCTTTTTGAGTCCAGATCCGACTGATTGATGAATCGACCGGACGTCATGTACTGATTCTCTATCTGCTGGTAATTCGGATACACTCCCTGGATGCTGTAGGATACCGATTCTTTCTTATAGTTTATGGTTGTTCCCCAGGCCACCCGAAAAATCCCGGAACGAAACTCAATCTGATCCTTGAAGTTTTGGCTGATGTAGTCAAAGTTGTCATTCTTCATTTGAATCCTTCGACCTGGATTAAGCCCTTTGTATTCCTTGGTTGTGCTCTGTGTCCAAACAACAACTCGATTGGTGGCATCTCTCTCAAATTCCTTGCGAATGCCGTTTTCCATGCCCCTTCCGAAGCCAAGCAGAACGACAAGAATAAAAATGCCCGAAGCAACTGACAAGCCCGTTAAAAAGGTTCTCAGCTTGTTCTTGTGGATGGTCTCAAAAATTTCCTGCCAGCGGTCAATATCAAACATCGGGATTGTAAATATGGTTAAATCGTCATTGAGCTATTGTAATAGACGCAATAATCTCCCATATTGTTACAGACTGACGAAAAAAATAATCAATAATCTCAGCTAAATCCAACATTTTTCAGAAGATAATGGATATGTCAATTCGAAATCGATATTGAACTTGAAATTCTCAATAAATGTCCGCAAAAATTGCTAAAGTGACAATTGTCATGAATTATGCTGGTTGATGGGCGTAATTTTATTTCAAATTAAATATCCCGGTCATGTTAGCCAAAAAGTCAGAGAAAGCGAGCGTCGCAGCCTACAGCAAGATCTTCTTTCAATTGGGCTTACTGCTCTCACTCATTATCATCTACACAGCAATAGAATGGAGGACATTTGATCGCTCCGTTAACGAACTAAGCGCCCTGAATATTCAGGAGGAAGAAATTATTGATATACCGATCACAGAGAGAATCCTGGAGGTCAAACCACCTCCCCCTCCGCCACCAGCTCCAGAAGTTATCGAAGTGGTCGCGAATGAAAAGGATATCGAAGAAACTATTCTGGAAACGACAGAAACAGACGAGAGTGAAGTGGTCGAAGTGATCCAAATGGACGACATCGAGGAAGTGGTGGAGGAAGAAGAGGTTGCAAAAGACATACCATTTGCAATTATTGAGGATCCGCCGGTATTCCCAGGTTGCAAGGGAACCAAAGAGCAGAAGAAAAAGTGCCTGCAGGAAAAGATCACCCAGCACGTGGCCAAAAACTACAATACAAACTTGTCAAAAGATCTTGGATTGACACCCGGAAAGAAAAAAGTGTATGTCATTTTCAAGATCAACAAGAATGGCGAGGTTCAGGATGCAAGAGCCAGAGGACCTCACGCTCGACTGGAAAAAGAAGCAGTTCGCGTGGTGAACATGCTTCCAACCCTGACACCAGGGAAACAGAGAGGTATTCCGGTGGGAGTTTCGTATACCCTGCCCATTACCTTGCACGTTCAAATTTGATTCCATTTAATGTTAGATTTTAAGTAAGTTTTCATTCAAAAAGGGACCGGCTCGCGCCGGTTCTTTTTTTTGAGTAACTTTGCCGCTGAAAACAAAACCGTAATGAAAAAAGTGCTTCTTATTCTCGTTCTGACCCTGGGTGTAAACCATTTCGTCTCAGCCCAGGAAATTATCCCTTTCCCCGACCTGAGTGAGCATCACGACTACAGCAAAAATGGCGGAAGATCTGAGGATGAAAGAAATTATGCCATCTATACTGAAGACTACCAGGAGGCACTGAGGGCCCTCGATGCAGAGTCAGATCGAATTCTGGCGTTACGCAAAGAAGAGACTGACCCTGAGCTGATTGATCGCCAGAATAAGCAACTGGAGCAGATTCGCTTGAAGAAAATGGCCCTTCTGTCAGAGGCTGACCTGGTCGAGGATCTCCAGAAATTCTATTGATCTCCAACCCGGGCACCTCTAGTTTATGATTTTTTTAACGCATCACGACACTTGATGTCATGGTTCGATCATTGAATCAAGGCTAATTTTATCTTCTCAAAATCACTAAAACAAAAATTCAATTGTCATGAAATCAATTTCAGAGCTCATAGAACAACTCAGAGAAACAGAAATGAAGATGATAGCCTTATACAGTGAAGCTAGAAATCAGAATCTTCGGGGACCCAGATATCTTCCTTTGTCAAATCGCAACTCCTGACCATATCCAGGCAATATTCAAGTCGTCCAAGGTCCTGGGGGCCAGTATTATTGGTTCCAAAAGTAAACTTCACGCCTGACTTCTTGGCTCTTTTGATGAATGTCTCGCTCGGAATCTCATATCTCGCCGAGATTTCCATGGCTACTTGGTTTCTTCTCAATGCATCAATTACCCGGTCCATTCTGTCAGGAGTCCAAAGTTCCTCATAGCGATCAATCAAGGCATCTGGCAAATAGGTGGCATTGACGTAGATATCGATGGGTTCATTGTCCATAATAGCCTCAATATTGTCCACCAGCTGCTCCATGAAATCCTGAGGATCTCCAATTTCGGTCTCTTCCGGAATCCACAGCCTCATGCGCTTTCCGTTTTTGTTGGTCCATGTCATGGCATCCGTAAAAACGTAGTCAAACAGGTCGATTGTGCTCCTGCTGAACATTTCGAGCCACTCTCTTCCCTCGGCCTGCATGGCGAGATAAGTACCCGGAGGCTTTTTGTATTCCCGGACGAAGGTTCTCAAGGAATCCTCTGATTCAAAACCCATTTTCAGTCCGCAATTATAGGCAATCCCATAAGTGAATCCATAACGTCGGGCATTGTCAAGCGCCTCTTGCATTGTCAAACCACCCTTGAGATGCACATGGAGATCTGCTAAAGGAACTCCTCTTTCCAGTGCGAATTCCAGTTTTTTATTGAATTCAGGTTCTATCAATGAATCCTGTTGAATTCGCTGTGGCGAGGAATCAAATCCGAGGTCTTCGGCGGCCAGCGTTGCATGAAATGAAAGGAGCAACAGGATTAAAGGCAAGCACTTCATCACGAGTCATTTTTGGTTGTAAATATTTCAAATGTACGACCTAAAACAAGCATAAAGGCTAACAAATGTCAGTCAATGGTTTCGCACCCAGGGTCAATTCTTCTTGAGGAACTGGAGATTGATACCGGTGAACAACTGAAATTGAGGTTGGGTACCTTTGGTCAGAATGGAATACTGAGGTTCGATGAACAAATTGAACACTGTTCTGTCAACCTTGACCACTTTTCCGATGCCTAAAGCAATCGGCACGTGAAAGGTTTCATTCTCAAAATCGAACACCCATATCGGCGCTCCGCGAAGGTAAGTTCCTTTGCCGAGCTGCCAGAAATAAAACGGCTGGAAAGCCCCCAGATTAGTATCGTTTCGATCTCTCTCACCTGCGAAGGAAGCCTGCCAGGTAATGAGGCTTCCAAATTGAAATGTTGGAGAATTGGCTATAAAGGCGACAAATGCCAGGCCCGCCTGCCACTTTCCAGATCCCAGAACTGTTTCAGAAGCTGTCGGAGCCACCAGAAGAGGCCCTACTCCTAGCGTTTTATTGCTTTCTGAGACAAAGTTGTACGAAAGGAAAGCATTGATGTCTCCCAGTCCGCTGGTAGAGCTCACACCTCCAAATCGATCCGGTAAGGCAATGGTGCTGATGGGCATGGAAATTCTAAGAAGCAGTTTCCCCTTGGCCATTGGTTTTGCAAACCGAATCCAGGCATTGTTCAAATAGGCATCGCTCGGCGCATCCGAAAGCTTTGGGATATAGTAGTTGTGAAAGTTCAAGGCCGTCATGTCGGCCAGGGGATTATTGGCTTTCTTTAGGGTTTCATCAGCAGATTCCTGAGCGAAGCTCATGGTAGAAACTAAGCTGAATAATA
>JAUIKV010000046.1 GCA_030430615.1 Bacteroidia bacterium | reverse complement strand
TCCGGTATGGCAAAGACTTAATTCCTACCTTTGATGGTTAGGATCAGGAAATTATTTCCAAATGAAAAAAGAGGTCAGACTGGGGCTCCGAAACAACTGGAAGCAATTCACCTTGCTCGTCATCGTCAACAGTTTTGTCGGAGGGATGGTGGGCCTGGAGCGCAGTATTTTGCCTGAGCTGGCGGAAGTCCGCTTCGGCCTTGAAGCCAAGACAGCTATTTTTTCCTTCATAATCATTTTCGGTGTCAGTAAGGCGGTCACAAACTACTTCATGGGAGCTTATGCAGACCGTTACGGACGCAGACGGCTATTGATTGCAGGCTGGTTGATCGCCCTTCCCATACCCTTTATTTTGATCTATGCACCATCCTGGAGCTGGATTGTCTTTGCAAATCTGCTCCTGGGAATAAACCAGGGGCTGACCTGGTCGAGCACAGTAGTTATGAAAATTGACCTGGTCGGTCAGAAAGACCGTGGTTTTGCCATGGGGCTCAATGAATCTGCAGGCTATTTGGCAGTCGGGGCGACTGCTTTTCTAACGGGCTGGATCGCCTCAGAGTGGGGATTGATTCCCTATCCATTCTACCTGGGTATTGCAATCGCCGTTTTGGGCTTGTTTTTCTCTGTTTTTCTTATCCGGGACACAGTCCATCACGTAGCTGTCGAATCGGCAGTTCATGCGGGCAAAAAATTAAAGAATGTCTTTTGGGAAACCACCTGGAAGGATCGAAATCTCGGATCGATTACTCAGGCAGGACTTGTGAATAACCTGAATGACGGTATGATCTGGGGTCTTTTGCCCCTCATTTTGGCCGGTGTGGGATTTTCAATTAGTGAAATAGGGCTTGTTGCCGCAGTCTATCCCACCGTTTGGGGTCTGGGTCAATTGGTGACCGGCAAACTGGCCGATCTTCTGCCTAAAAAGAGTTTGCTCTTCTGGGGCATGTTTCTACAGGGAGTCTGTCTGTTGCTTCTGATCCCGGCCGAAAGTTTCACTACCTATATGATCCTATGTGTTGGATTAGGTGTAGGCACGGCCCTTGTTTATCCTACTTTTCTCGCCGGGATAGCTGAGTACTCCGCTCCTGATCAGCGCGCCAAAAGCATTGGCGTCTTCAGGCTCTGGAGAGATTTGGGTTACGCAATCGGAGCACTTCTGACAGGAATTCTGGCTGATTTCTATGGAGCAGCTGTTTCGCTAGGAGCTATCGCGGTATTGACGCTACTGTCCTCGTTGGTCATCAAACTTCGGATGAAGCGGGCTCAAGAACCGATTTAAGGTCTAATTTGGCCACCCCTTCGCAGACGTATTCAAGCAGCATTTCGTCTTCTTTTGTAAAGGGTGCGATATCGTGAGAGTCTATGTCAATCTGCCCAATGTTACGACCATTCACAAAAATGGGCACAACAATCTCGGATTTCACATCTATGCCGCAGGATATGTAATTGTCTTGTTCGCTTACGTCCTGAACCACGAAGTTTTCATTGCTCACGGCCACCTGCCCGCAAATCCCCTTTCCGAACGGAATGATGGTGTGCTCCGTAGGTTTCCCAGCAAACTCGGAAAGTTTGAGCTCCTTCCGGTCTCCATTTACGAAATAGAAACCTACCCAATGAAAATGTGGGAGGCTCGCTTTGAGCAGATCACACAGGTTCTTCAGTTTGTTTCTCACCGGGTCAGCGCTTGCCAGAATTTGATCGATATTATTTCGGGTTTCCATTTTTTCCTCTACTTTCGTAATGAGATTGATCGTCAACAGTGTTGACCTCGGTCGTAAAAATATTCAATTCTTTGCACAAGAATAAAACCATAGTCGTTTTTTTAGCAAAATTCTTTGCGACCTATTTCGTTCTTTTCGGGATCTATTCGTTTTATCTGAGCAAAACCCAGCAGAAGGGAGATGTATTTCGATGCGCCCCTGTGACGAGAACCGTTGCCAGTCACGTCAACAATATTTCTAATATGTTGGGTTATGACACTGTTATCGAGCAGAGCCCGAATGAATTGTCAATACTGTTAACGATAAATGACTCCTACACCTCAAGAATCATAGAGGGGTGCAACTCGATAAGCGTGATAATTCTGTTCCTTGCTTTTATCGTCGCTTTTTCGGGTGACCTGAAAGAAACAGTTCTCTACGGACTCTTTGGCGCCCTGTTGATCTATATTGTCAATATTTTGAGAATCATTGCTCTCACGATTCTCTACTACCGATTTCCAAAATATCAGGACATTCTGCATGACCTGTTTTTCCCGGCAATCATCTACGGATTGACGTTTATGCTTTGGGTCACCTGGGTGAAGTTTTTCTCACACCTGAACAAAAAGGCGAAAAATGGATAAGAAATACCGCATAGCGATCATCCTTCTGCTTTTCCTTGCCCTGATCATGGTTAGGGCCTTTGAATCTGTACTCTTTTACGATCCTTTCATCCTGTATTTTGAAGACGACTTCCTGCACTCCCCAATACCGGTTTTCAGTGGGCGAATGCTTCTGCTGAGCATGACATTCCGGTATTTGCTCAACACCCTGATCTCGCTTCTGATCATTCACGTTGCCTTTCAAAATTGGAGTTTCACAGGTTTTTCAATAAAATTCTATGTTCTGGCCTATGTAGTGCTTTCTGTGACATTTTTTATCATCCTCAAAGGAGAGCTGGCCAATGGATACCTCTTTGCGTTTTACATTCGAAGATTCCTGATTCATCCGCTTTTTGTCCTGCTTTTGCTGCCGGCTTTTTATTACAAGCAATTGACTTCCAACCAAATTATTTAACAAGAATTTAAAATAGGCGCAACGGTTTTGTGTGTACATTTGAGGTATGATACAGATCCTCAATAAGATTCTCGCATTGATACTTGTGCTGGCCGTTCTTCTGAGTACGTTGTAGCACAGTTTTTACTTCATTCAGGTTCATTTACGGACCTTCGAATCCACCTAATTTGCTAAATTTGCGGGTCGGGAACCTATATGTCCATGGATCAAAAATTTACAATTACAGGTATGTCTTGCAATGGTTGCAAGATGAATGTTGAGAAGGCCTTGAATGCGCTGCCAGAGGTGCAGGACGCTCACGCTGATCTTAATAGGGCGGAAGTCTCCCTGAAAGCAGAGGGAGAGCTCTCCATGGAAAAACTTCAGGATCAACTGTTGGAGTCCGGATTGCATTACACGCTTCATCCGGAGGGATCGAAACCGGATAATGGTTCTTCTGACCTGAATCCCCAAGCCCATAAACCGAATCGTCGAATCCCAAAACATCACAACGGGAAAGTCGTTTTTTACTGTCCTATGCAATGCGAGGGAGAGAAAACCTATGAAAAGCCAGGTGATTGCCCCGTATGCGGGATGGACCTTGTAGCCAGCGAACCTGACAGTCAGCTTGCGAGCGAGACTTATCTGGACTTGTTGAGGAAGTTCAAGGTGGCTGTTCTCTTTACCGTTCCAATATTTTTTATCGCCATGAGCGAGATGATACCGGGTAACCCCCTTTATAATTGGGCACCTGCAAGCGTCTGGAACTGGGTCCAATTCGGCCTTTCCCTTCCCGTGGTTTTCTATGCTGCATGGATGTTCTTTGAGAGAGCCTATCGTTCGATCATCTCACGAAACCTCAATATGTTCACTCTCATCGGCATTGGCGCCGGTGCCGCATTTCTGTTCAGCCTACTGGCCTTGTTCGTTCCCGGTCTGTTTCCCAAGGAATTTCTATCCTCGAATGGAAGCGTGCATGTTTATTTCGAGGCCGTCACGGTCATCCTTACACTGGTTCTCCTCGGGCAGGTCTTGGAAGCCCGGGCACACAGCCGTACTAAAAGCGCAATAAAGAGCCTGTTGGACCTGGCACCGGCCGAAGCCTTTAAAATTCAATCGGATGGCGTCGAAACGAAAATCGAAGTTGACGCCATCAAAAAGGGAGACATGTTGAGGGTGAAGCCAGGCACTAAAATACCAGTTGACGGTAAAATCGCTTCGGGTATGAGTGATGTTGATGAATCCATGATCACAGGGGAACCCATACCGGTGGATAAGGTGGTGGGCGATTCCGTGCGTGCCGGTACGATCAATGGGACGGGTTCGTTTATCATGGAGGCGGAAAAGGTAGGAGCGGAGACTCTGCTGTCGCAAATTGTCGAAATGGTCAATGCGGCAAGCCGATCCCGATCCCCGATGCAGAATCTTGCTGACCGTGTAGCCAGATATTTCGTGCCAATTGTGATTATTATCTCTATTGTCACTTTTGTTCTTTGGAATGCATTTGGACCTGAGCCATCGCTGCTTTATGCCTTTGCCAATGCGATCGCGGTATTGATCATTGCCTGCCCATGCGCCCTGGGCCTGGCCACACCCATGTCAGTCATGGTGGGGGTGGGCAAAGGAGCCCAAAACGGGATTCTGGTCCGGGACGCAGAAGCACTGGAGAGTTTGAGTAAGATCAATGTGCTTATCACCGACAAAACGGGGACATTGACTGAAGGAAGACCTACCCTTGACAGTTTGAAAGTATTGGAAGGTTTTGAAGAAGAAGAGGTGCTTAGGGCCCTCTGTTCTTTGAATCAATTGAGTGAACACCCTATAGCCCAGGCTATTGTTCGCTACGGAATGTCAAAAAAACTCAGTCTGGAACCCATTGAAAATTTCAAAACAATAGTTGGGTTAGGTGTTTCAGGTGAAATCAATTCGAGAAGAGTTCTTGTGGGAAATGAGAGCCTGATGATTCGCGAGGGAATTGCCATGGATGACATTCAGGCGGAACAGGTCCTGGAGGAGCAGCGAAAAGGAAAGACCATTTCTTATGTAGCTCTGGATGGAGAATTGGTGGCCTATTTGAGCATTTCGGATCCCATTAAGCCATCTACTCCAGCTGCACTGGAGGAATTGAAATCCTTGGGGATCAAACTGATCATTGCTACAGGAGACAACCCCTTTACGACGCAGTCGGTTGCCACGGAACTTGGAATCGACGAGTTCAGGGCCCAATGCAGTCCGGAAGACAAACTGGAGCTGATCAAAGGGTTTCAGGCGGAGGGGAAAATCGTGGGCATGGCCGGAGATGGCATCAATGATGCTCCAGCGCTTGCACAGGCGGATATCGGAATAGCCATGGGAACGGGTTCTGATGTGGCCATCGAAACAGCCGGGATCACTTTAGTCAAAGGAGATCTTCAGGGCATAGTGAGGGCAGAGAATCTCAGCAGGGCAATGTTGCGCAATATCCGGGAAAATCTGTTTTTCGCGTTTGTGTACAATTCACTAGGGGTTCCCGTGGCAGCAGGAATTCTTTTTCCATTCTTTGGCATTCTCCTGTCTCCAATGATTGCAGCAGCTGCCATGAGCTTCAGTTCCGTTTCTGTGATCTCGAATTCACTGCGACTCAGAAAAATTCGAATATAAGCTTCTGGTTTAATCTGGTCGTTAGCCCTTGTGTTGTGCGGCGGCTTTTACGAAGGCCATGAACAAAGGGTGGGGGTTGAGCACCGTGCTCTTGTACTCCGGGTGATATTGTACCCCTACGAACCAGGGATGATCCTCGATTTCAACAATTTCCACCAGCCCTGTCTTAGGGTTGAACCCTGTGGCCTTGAGGCCAGCATCTTCAAGGATCTTTAGATAGTCATTGTTGAATTCATAACGATGTCGATGGCGTTCGCTGATGATTTCCTGTCCGTAGATTTCATAAGCTTTAGAGCCTTTCTCAAGGCGACAGTCCCAGGCTCCGAGCCTCATGGTGCCTCCTTTTTCAGTGACCATTTTCTGGTCTTCCATGATGTCAATCACGGGGTGAGTAGTTCCGCGGCTCATTTCTGTAGAATTGGCGTTTTCGAGGTGCAGAACGTTGCGCGCGTATTCAATCACGGCCATCTGCATCCCCAGGCATATCCCCAGGAACGGGATGCCATTTTCCCTGACGTAGCGAACCGCGATGATTTTTCCCTCGATCCCTCGATCTCCAAAACCAGGGGCAACCACAAGTCCATGCAGATCCTTCAATTTCTCTTCTACATTCTTTCTGTTGAGGTCCTCGGAGTGAATAGGGTGTATGTTGACCCTCAACTGGTTGTGAGCCCCTGCATGCTCGAGGGCCTCCAAAATTGATTTATAGGCATCCTGGAGCTCGATGTACTTTCCTACCAGTCCGATCTCGACCGTTTCTTTGGGGTTTTTATAGTTGGTAAGGAACTTGTTCCAGGCCGTGAGGATGGGCTTTTCTTCCGTTTTCAGCCCGAGTTTCTTCAATACTACCGTGTGCAGACCCTCTTTCATCATGAGGTTTGGCACGTCATATATGGTTTCGGCATCAATTGATTCTATGATTGCCTCCTTGTCGACATTGCAGAAAAGGGCAAGTTTTCGTTTGATGTCCTCACCGATGTGATGTTCCGTGCGACAGACAAGTATGTCCGGACTAACACCGCTCTCCATCAGCTCCTTAACCGAATGCTGGGTGGGTTTGGTCTTGAGTTCCTTGGCCGCTGCCAGGTAAGGGATGAGGGTCAGGTGAACGACCAGGGTATTTTCCCTGCCCAGGTCCCACTTGAGCTGTCTGACTGATTCGATGTAGGGAAGGGATTCGATGTCACCCACCGTGCCACCGATTTCTGTTATCACGATGTCATACTCACCCGTTTCTCCGAGAATCTGGATCCGTCTTTTGATCTCGTTTGTGATGTGCGGAATGATCTGAACTGTTTTTCCGAGATAATCTCCACGCCTTTCTTTGTTGATAACGGTTTGGTAGATGCGCCCTGTAGTCACATTGTTCGCCTGGGAGGTGGGGATGTTCAGAAACCTTTCATAATGGCCCAGATCCAGGTCGGTCTCTGCTCCGTCATTCGTCACAAAACACTCTCCATGCTCATAGGGATTCAAAGTTCCGGGATCTACGTTGATGTATGGGTCGAGCTTTTGGATGGTGACCGAAAAGCCGCTGGATTGTAATAGTTTGGCAAGTGAGGCAGCAATGATTCCCTTTCCGAGAGAAGAACTAACCCCTCCCGTAACGAAAATATACTTTGTATTAGGCATGGTGATCAGGTTTGTGCAAAATTACAAAGTCTGGGGTCTCATGCAAGAATTTTCATTTTTTAATTTGGCAAAAAAAAAGACCGCTGTCATAGCACAGCGATCTTTCCTTATACAAGGATTTTCAACCGGTCTTAATTGATAATCTCGTCTTCAGCTTTGAATTTTTTTGAAAGTACCATCTCCTGGTTCTCAAACTTCATGTTCTTGATGATGTATTTGTCAGAAGTTGCACAACTTGAACTTGCTCCCCCGCATGAGGCCATACTGGCCGATGCAATCACGATTACGAGTAAATAGACTATCTTTTTCATAGGTCGATAATTTTGGTTAATAACATAGCACGCAGGGAGAATGTATACTTAACGTGAAAAAATGACTTTTAGTATGCACATTGCATAACTCTTGTGCAAGACATCTGAAAGAGTCAGGCATCTTTTGATTTAAATACCTCTAGATCAATTTATTGAGTGTGTATTCAATCAATCGGTCCACCGTTCGGTAAGGGTCCTGGCTGAAGGTCAGGTCAGCCCGGTTTGCTATTATGGCATTCATGGAGACCGCCTTGTGACCAAGGAGCTTGGACAGGCCGTAAATGGCAGACGTCTCCATTTCAAGGTTGCTTATTCTGAGGTTTTGGAATCGGAAGCTTTCTATTTTCTCATTCATATCGGCCCGGTCGAGCTCCAATCGGAGAACACGTCCCTGAGGTCCATAAAAGCCACCAGCGGTTGCGGTGATTCCCGTAAAAACTTCATCAGAAACCAGCAGTGATTCAAGTTCACCGTCATTCTTCACGAAATAAGGCAGCGACCTTTTTTCAGGGTAGCTTGTATGTCTGACAAAGGCTTCCTGAATATCTCTTTCAAAGATGTGCTCTGCTTGGTAAAAATGAAGAAGACCCTCAAATCCGAGACCGTATTTTCCGAGGACCATTGAATCGACCGGGATATCCCTTTGCAAGGAGCCTGATGTGCCAATTCGAATCAGGTTGAGACTCCTTTGCCTCTCTTTTTTTATCCTGTTTTCCAAATCGATGTTGACAAGCGCATCCAGCTCATTGATCACAATGTCGATGTTGTCAGGTCCGATTCCGGTGGAAATCACGGTGAATCGCCGATCTTTATACTGTCCTACAACCGTCCGGAATTCCCTCTTTTGGGTGGTGAACTCAATTTTTTGAAAATGTTTGGCAACGCGGTCTACCCGGGCTGGATCCCCAACAAAAATGACATTCGGGCTGACATGCTCCGGTTTGAGATTGATGTGATAGACACTGCCATCTGGATTGAGAATGAGTTCTGAAGAGCCGATATGTTCCATGTGCAGTTCTGTGCTTTCTGGTTATCAGCCTCCAACTCTTTTGACCGAGTACCCCTCATTTTTAAGAATTTCGATGATTTTATCCCGGAATTTCCCCTGGATGATTATCTCCCCGTCTTTGACACTTCCTCCAACACTGCATTTGGTTTTCAGGAGTTTAGCTAGAGCTTTGATCTCATCTTCCGTGCCAATGAATCCCCGGATGACTGTTACGGTCTTCCCGCCACGTCCCTTGTTTGAGAAGTGCGCCTCAAGATTCTGATCGCCGGGTGACAGATTTTCGACTTGCTGATCCTGAAACTGTGAGAAGTCTTCATCGTTGTTGGTCGAATAGACAAACCCCCCAAGGTCAGACAAACTGTTCAATTTTTTCTTAGCCATTTCTTTTAGCCATTTCTTACGGGCATGTAGCTTTTATTTCAAAGATAGATAAAAATATGCTGCTTTTTCGGGTCTAGCGCTTCTTGATCTTGTTCCAGGCGAAGAGGATGAGGGCCAGGGATTCCATTGTCAGTCCAATTCCGATAAAGAGTGTTGATTGAGACCAGTCAAAGAAGGATCCAACAGCTCCAATCAGGATCAAAAGCACCCCAAAGCTGAAGAAAGAAATTACGCGCATGCTCATGTTGTGCTCATTTTCGGTAGAAAGGTATCAGGTAGGAAATCGTGTAGTTGAAACTGAATCCATAGTCATTGACATAAACCCTTTCGAATCCCGGGACATACAGATTTCTGAAGTTATCCGGTTCTGAGCTCGAAATTTTAACATTCCCGCGAAAGGAAAACCCGAGAAATACGTTGTGCAGGACTTCCGCCTTAATGCCAAGGACCAGTTCAGCCCAACTCGCGTTTAAATTGTCGTAATCAACAGGTTCGGTTTCTGTTCTTTCAGGAAGAAACGGGTCAGAGTTGATCGTAGATTCGTTCAAAGTGGTATTGAAGGTGCTGAAACCATAACGCAATCCTGTTATGATCATATTCTCCATTCCAAGCCAGTTCTTATAGGCGTTGTAATCAACCCCTGCCTTGATGTACTGTCCCTTTGTGGTGAAGTTGTAGAAGTCTTCCTGTCGCGTGTGGTCACGGTATCCCAATTCGGCTGCCAGGTAAAACCTCTGGGTTAGTCGATAGTCCCCCACGAGCTCAAAACCCTTGTTATTTTCATCAAAAAAGGAATAGATCGGCCGTACGATATCCAATCCGACACGAATTCCATATCGATCCTTGTATTGCGTGGTGTCCTTTTCCTTTCCCAGCTTCTGTGCGGCACCTGAGAAACAGAGCAGTAGAAACAGGAGACTAATGATAGATCTTGACATGGGCAGAGCTTTCATTAATTATATCCAGCGGATCACTCAGGGGCACGATTTCGTCGATCCAGTTCTCTTCGTCCTTCTCCAGATCAGGCACGACTTCAATGAAAATCGCCTTGTAACCGCACGGCCGTGATACGAACACGTCCTCCTGGGTGTAGGTGATTTCAAGAATGTCGGCATTCTCTTCTTGTTCGAGCACTTCGTTTTCCTGCAAAGTGAGTGTAAATCGCGTTTGGTTTCCGACCACATTGATCGGCAGAGCAATCGAATCGGTCAGGTTGGTTATGGTCTCATTGATATAATCGCCATCTGCGCCTTCAATATTGACCTTGAGGTTTGCAACGTCTTTGAATAACTCGGGATTCTCAAAGTCGTAAAAACGGATTATCAGTTTCGGTGTTACCTCGTCTATGCAGATGTCATCGCGCTCGCAAGACAGCGATAACAAGACTGTCAGGATTAAAAATACGGATCGCATCGAGGGTTTCATTCGCCTTCTTTTCTTGTTAGCAGGACCACATTTTCGACGTGGTGGGTTTGGGGGAACATGTCCACCGCCTGACTTTTCACTACATCGTATTGTTCTTTCAACAAAGACAAATCTCGGGCCTGCGTAGCTGAATTGCAACTGATATAGACAATTTTTTTTGGTCTGATAGCGGCAATTTGCGCGACCACTTTTTTGTGCATGCCGTCTCTTGGAGGATCCGTTATGATGACATCGGGTTTTCCGTGGAGCTCGATAAAATCATCGGTAAAGACGCCCGCCATGTCTCCGGCAAAGAATTCGACGTTTTCAATCTGGTTAATCCGGGCATTCTCACGCGCATCTTCGATCGCTTCCGGAACTGCTTCGATTCCGATCACTTTCCTGGCTTTTTTTGCTACGAACTGGGCAATAGTTCCTGTTCCCGTATACAGATCATACACCAGTTCCTTGCCAGTAAGACCTGCGAATTCCCGACCAATTTTATACAGCACGTAGGCCTGGTCAGAATTGGTTTGATAAAAGGATTTGGCATTGATTTTGAATCGCAAACCCTCCATCTCCTCGAAAATATGATCCCTTCCGCGAAAGAGCATCACCTCCTGGTCATAGATGGAATCATTTCCTTTTTGATTGACTACATACTGCAATGATGTGATTTCCGGGAATTTATCCGCGAGGAATTCCAATAATTCCTCACGCTGCGAAGGTTGATCGTCAAAAAACTGCACTACGGCCATGATCTCGCCCGTCGAACTCGTGCGAATCATGAGATTTCTAAGCAGTCCTTTTCCCTCGCGGGGGCTAAAAAAACTAAGACCTTTCTCTATGGCGTAATTCTTCACGCTATTTCGAATGGCGTTTGACGGATCCTCTTGCAAATGACATTTTTCTATGTCGAGAATCTTGTCCCACATCCCTGGAATATGGAAGCCACAGGCATCTCTGTCCTTGATGGTCTCGTCGCTGTTCAATTCTTCCTGGGTAAGCCAGCGCGAATTTGAAAACGAGAATTCCATTTTATTGCGGTACCAGTAAGTTTTATCACTTCCTGCAATCGGGAGTATCTCTGGAATTTCCAGGTGACCGATTCTGATCAGGTTATTGGTTACTTCCTTTTCTTTGTAATACAGCTGCTCTTCGTATTTCATGTGCTGCCATTTGCAGCCTCCGCATGTTCCAAAATGCTCACATACGGGCTCACTGCGCTTGTCGGAGCGTTTGTGGAATTTGATGGCGCGACCCTCAAAATAGGACTTTCGCTTTCGTCCGGTTCGAACGTCCACGATGTCACCAGGAATTGCATTGTCAAGGAAGATCACGCGACCATCGGGAGACTTGGCAATTGATTTTCCACGGGCCCCTGCGTCAATGACCTCGATATTTTCAAACAAGTGAGATTTTTTCTTTCTTGACATGAGGCAAAAGTAGTTTATTTTTGTGATTTCAAGCCTGATCCTTTCCCTATGAATTCGACGCAATCCAAGGATGCCGAAGAGTCTTTGAGCACGAGCAAGATCATCCATGTGGACATGGATGCGTTCTATGCTTCAGTGGAACAGCTCGATAATCCAAACCTCAGAGGCAAACCCATTGCCGTTGGAGGAGGAGGCGAGAGAGGGGTTGTGGCTGCTGCAAGTTATGAGGCTCGTCAGTTCGGGGTTCGCTCTGCCATGAGTGGGGTTCAGGCTCGCAGGCTTTGCCCTGACCTCACTTTTGTCAAACCCAGATTCCCTCGCTACAAGGAAGTCTCTCATAGAATCAGGGCTATTTTTTTTGAATACACGGATCTGGTGGAGCCGCTGTCACTCGACGAGGCCTATCTCGATGTAACCTTCAACAAGAAGAACCACCCGTCTGCCACCCTTATTGCCAGGGAAATAAGGCAACGGATCTATGACGAGCTAAAACTCACGGCTTCAGCCGGGATTTCGAACAGCAAATTCGTAGCCAAAATTGCATCCGACATCAACAAGCCCAATGGTCAGAAGACCATTCCTCCTGAGGAGGTTCTCGAATTTTTGGAGAATCTACCTGTTGAAAAATTCTTTGGCATTGGCAAAGTAACGGCTTCCAAAATGTATAGTCTCGGGATTTTTACAGGCCTCGATCTGAAAGGCAAATCACTGGAATTCCTCAAGGATCATTTCAAGAGCTCAGGGGAGAACTACTTCAAGATGGTCCGTGGTTTGCACAGGAGTGAAGTCAAGCCAAACAGGATTCAAAAATCAGTGGCTGCTGAGCACACCTTCTCAAAGAATCTTACTTCTGAGGTTTTTATGATGCAGCGACTCGAGTCGATCGCAGAAGAACTTGAAAACAGGTTGAAACGGTCGAAAGTTTCCGGTCGCACAATAACACTGAAAATAAAATACAGTGATTTTACGCAGCAGACGCGCAGTAGAACACTTGATGAGTTTGTCAAAGACAAAGATACATTGCTCAAAACGGTCGAATCCCTTCTCTACCAGGAAAAGGTGAGGGAGTCAGTGCGATTGTTGGGCATCTCCGTCTCCAATCTCGACAATCATCCCGATTCCGAGCAGAAAGTGATGGACGTGCAACTCAAACTCGAATTCTGAACCCAGGCTCCAATTCTATGACATGACTGGTGGGCAAAATAAAAGTGCGCATTCAGAGAATGCGCACTTAAACAATTAAAGCAAATAATTAATCCAACTGAGGTCCGGCAGCTACAAGCGCTTTTCCTTCTTCATTGTCAGTGTATTTCTCGAAGTTTTTGATAAACAGACCCGCGAGCTTGTTGGCTCTTCGGTTCCATTCTTCTCTGTCTTCGTAGGTGTCTCTGGGGTCCAGAATCTCATCGTGAACTTCTTTTAGTGAAGTTGGCACTTCAAGATTGAATACTGGAATCACCTTGGTATCAGCCTTGTCAATCGATCCGTCGAGGATTCTGTGAATGATACCGCGCGTGTCCTGTATAGAGATTCGTTTGCCCGTGCCGTTCCATCCTGTGTTCACCAGGTAGGCGGTGGCATTGTGCTCCTCCATTTTCTTAACAAGCTCCTCACCGTACTTGGTTGGGTGCAGAGTCAGGAAGGCTTCTCCAAAACAAGCGGAGAACGTTGGAGTAGGCTCGTTAACACCTCTCTCAGTTCCTGCAAGCTTCGCTGTAAAGCCCGAAAGGAAATGATATTTGGTTTGTTCGGGAGTCAGTTTGGCAACCGGAGGCATGACTCCAAATGCATCCGCTGTGAGGAAGATCACCTTATTCGCATGACCTGCTTTCGAAACGGGCTTCACAATGTTCTCAATGTGATAGATCGGATAAGAAACCCTTGTGTTCTGAGTGACAGAACCGTCCGTGAAGTCGATTTTTCCATTTTCATCCACGGTCACATTTTCAAGAAGCGCATCTCGTTTGATCGCGTCATAAATGTCCGGCTCAGCTTCATGGTCAAGATCGATGGTTTTCGCATAGCAGCCTCCCTCGAAGTTGAAAATAC
>JAUIKV010000299.1 GCA_030430615.1 Bacteroidia bacterium | reverse complement strand
AAAGCCCGGTGGGAAACTTGTTTATGCCACATGTTCCATATTGCCCTCAGAAAACCAGGAGCAGGTAAAGGCGTTTTTAAAGAAGCATCCTGAATTTGAATTTGTAAAGGAGAATAAGGTATCACCCGCAGAAAGTGGCTTTGATGGATTTTATATGGCTCTTCTGCAACGAAATGCATCCAGCTAGAAAAAATTAAACATTTTCCGGTTCTTATTAACATTAGTGGGCTCAAAACTTCGGCAATTGATTAAATTTGCACTTTTTACAACAAGCGCATAATCTGTCGATCATGATCCATTTCTTCAAAAAGTCCCCCGTTGTATTTGCAGTCTATTGTCCAGACCCTTTAAATTCCTCTGATCTGCAGAAGTTGGTCTGGCTCTTTGGCGAGGCACAACACCTGAGTGAAGGAGAAATTCGCGGAACATTTGTCGGACCGAGAAAGGAGATGATCAGCCCCTGGAGCACGAATGCCGTGGAGATCACTCAGAACATGGGAATAGAGGGAATTCTGCGCATCGAGGAATTTGTCGAAATGGAAAATGAGTCCGCGGCATATGATCCCATGATTCAGCATCTCTACAAAAAACTGGACCAGGAGCTTTTCACAATCGACATTGAACCCGAACCGATCAAATACGTCAAAGACATCGCCGGCTACAATGAAAGCGAAGGACTTGCACTGAGCCAGGAAGAGGTCGACTACCTGGAGAAACTAGCTGAAAAACTCGGCAGAGAGCTTACAGACTCGGAAATTTTCGGTTTTTCCCAGGTGAATTCAGAACACTGCCGGCACAAAATCTTCAATGGAACTTTTGTGATCAATGGGGAAGAGATGCCAAATTCACTCTTCAAAATGATCAAGAAGACCTCTGAGGAGCATCCCAACAGCATCGTTTCGGCATACAAAGACAATGTGGCCTTCGTCAAAGGACCGGAAATAGAGCAGTTCGCTCCAAAATCGTTCGACAAACCAGACTATTACCAAAAAAAGAATATAGAATCGGTTCTTTCGCTAAAGGCCGAAACGCACAATTTTCCGACTACTGTAGAGCCTTTCAATGGAGCGGCCACCGGATCAGGCGGTGAGATCCGTGATCGTCTCGCCGGCGGAAAAGGATCCATACCTCTAGCCGGAACAGCCGTCTACATGACACCCTATTCCCGTCTCGAAAACGGACGACCCTGGGAAAACATGAAAGAACGCAAATGGCTTTACCAGACCCCGATAGACATTCTGATCAAAGCTTCTAACGGTGCCTCGGATTTTGGAAACAAATTCGGGCAGCCCTTGATTTCTGGCTCCCTTCTGACTTTTGAGCATGAAGAGGGCGATAGGAAGCTTGGCTATGACAAGGTGATCATGTTGGCGGGCGGTATTGGTTATGGAGTAAAAAGAGACAGTCTGAAGGAAAAGCCTGCGAAGGGAGATACGATTGTGGTCATGGGTGGTGACAATTACCGGATCGGAATGGGCGGTGCTGCAGTGTCCTCAGCCGATACAGGCGAATTCAATGATGCGATAACACTGAATGCGGTGCAGCGATCCAACCCTGAGATGCAAAAACGTGTAGCCAATACGATTCGATCCATGGTAGAGGGAGACACGAATAAAATCGTTTCCATACACGACCACGGCGCTGGGGGCCACCTCAACTGTTTGTCGGAACTGGTCGAAGAGACCGGAGGACTCATTGAGCTCGATGCTTTGCCTGTAGGAGACAAGACCCTGTCGGCGAAAGAAATCATCGGGAACGAATCCCAGGAGCGCATGGGTCTGGTAATCCACAAGAAAGATCTCGATTATCTGCATCGGCTGGCCGACCGGGAGCGATCACCGATTTATGACGTCGGAAAGGTGACAGATGATTTCAGGTTCGCTTTCAAATCCTCCAAAACAGGAAAATCCCCCATGGATTTCAGTTTGACCGACATGTTCGGGAGCTCACCTCATACGATCATGAATGACAAACGCATCGATAGAGCTTATGAAGATGTTGAATTTGAGGCAGCAAAAATTTACGAATACACGGAAAAAGTTCTTCAGCTTGAGGCCGTGGCCTGTAAAGACTGGCTGACCAACAAGGTCGACCGGTGCGTTGGCGGCAAGGTGGCAAAGCAGCAATGCGCGGGCCCGCTTCAGCTCCCTTTGAATGACGTCGGGGTGATGGCTCTGGATTATTCAGGTTTCAAAGGGCTAGCGACATCTATAGGTCATGCACCTGCCAGTGGATTGATTGATGAAAAAGCGGGTTCTATCAATTCCATCGCGGAAGCGCTGACAAATATCGTTTGGTCTCCCCTCAAAGAGGGTCTATTGTCGGTTTCTCTATCTGCCAATTGGATGTGGCCCTGTAGAAACCCCGGTGAGGACGCCCGACTGTATTCTGCCGTTGAGGCGGCCTCCGAATTTGCAATCGCCCTTGGAATAAACATTCCAACGGGAAAGGATTCGCTTTCCATGAAACAGAAGTATTCCAATGAGGAGGTAATCGCACCTGGAACAGTAATCATATCTGCTGCGGGGGAATGCAGTGACATT
>JAUIKV010000045.1 GCA_030430615.1 Bacteroidia bacterium | reverse complement strand
CCCCTCTTTAACCTCCAGGATGACCGAATTGAGATTCTCAACGGCCTCCTCGATTTGCTCACTGGATGCCTCAAGATGGGTCAGCGTGGACCTGAACTGTGATGCGGCCAGGCTGTCATTGACCAAAACATAAAGAAGGCTCTCTTCGAATTCAATGTCAGAAATCACCGCTTTGAGGTCATTGATTACAGCCGTTGCCTCCCGGCTCACCTTGTTGAGATTCTTGACAGTCTCTTTCAGGTCATTTCCCATTTCCTCGTCATTGAGCAGACGCCCAAGGGTCCCCTGACCTTCGTTCAATGAGCTGGTTATTTTTAGAAGTTCGGATGATAGCGCTGCGGCATTCTCATTGGTGACACTGAGCGTGGACATCATGTCGCTCGTACTTATCTTGCGAATCGAACTAAGCGTGTCCCCGGGCCTCACCAATTCAGACTCCATAGTGCCAGGAAAAATGTTGAGCACCATGCTCCCTACCAGGCCATCAGAACCGATAACTGCTTTTGCATCCTTTCTGATGTGTTGCAAAATACTACTCTCCAATGCCATGTCTACACAGATCGTGGTGTCGTTGATCATTGTAATCCTTCTCACGGTTCCAACATTTATACCCGAATACCTGACATTGTTGCCCAACTTCAGACCGTTCACATTGCTGAATATCGCACTGACGTATGCATTGCTTCCAAAAATATTCTGTTTCCGGCCGATCAGGTAAAGAGCGGTCACTAAAAGAATAGCCGTGATAATCACGAAGAGTCCGAGTTTGATCTTTTGCGCATTGGTAATTCTCATATTCAGCTATTTAAAAAAGGCCCTGATTTTCTCATCTTTTGAAGCTATCAGGTCCGAAAAGCTTCCTTCAGCATAGTTCACCCCATCGATCAGGAGTATCATGCGGTCAGCGATCACCCGGGAACAATCGACGTCATGGGTAATGATCAGGGCCGCAGATCCATGCTTTTTCTGTATGTTTCTCATCAGCTGGATGATCTCTTTTGCCGTGATCGGATCCAGTCCTGTGGTCGGCTCATCGTAAATGATAATCTTCGGATGCAAAATTATCGCACGGGCCAGGGCGATTCTTCGCTTCATGCCGCCCGAGAGTTCAGATGGCATCAGCTCGACAGCATGCTCCAATCCGACGCTTTCCAACGCATCCATGACAAGCTCGTCCTTCTCCGACTGCTCCATCTTCTGCTTTCTCAGAGGAAACTCCAGGTTTTCTCTCACGGTCATCGAATCGTATAGAGCACTTCCCTGAAAGAGAAAACCGATCTGCTTTCGCAAAAGATCGAGCTCCTGCTGTTCCATGGATAAGACATCGAGATCCATGATCTCGATCTTACCCTCGTCGGGCTGCATAAGGCCCATCACGCATTTGATCATGACAGACTTCCCGGATCCTGATTTGCCCATGATTACCAGGTTTTCGCCCTGATGGAGCTCCATATTGAAGCCATTCAATACATGGTTGTCACCGAAGTGCTTGACCAATCCTTCGATCCTGATGACGGCGGGTTCGCTATTTCGTTTTGACTCGATCATACTTCTGTGAAAATATCCGTTACAAATACAGCGATGAAATCAATCACAAACAACAGCATCGACGTGAATACCACCGCGGAATTCGAGGCTTCTCCTACTCCTACGGTTCCACGCGTACAGGTGTATCCCTTGAAAGTTCCTACCAATCCGATTGCAAAACCGAAGAAGAAGGACTTGACAATGGCAGGGTTCAAATCCGAGTATTCAAGGGCATCAAAGGCTGAATTGAAATAAAGCTGGAATGACACATCTCCTTTGAGATACTCAACCAGGGCGGAGCCCAAAAGAGCGATTGTGTCCCCGAAAATGATCAATAGCGGTATCATTAGCGTAGCCGCCAGTATTCGAGTCACAACGAGGTACTTGAAAGGGTTGGTACCTGAAACCTCCATGGCGTCAATCTGCTCGGTTACCCTCATGGATCCCAATTCGGCTCCGATTCCGGAACTGATCCTGCCCGCGCAGATCAGGGCCGTGATTACGGGTCCGATCTCGCGTACAATGGAGATGCTCACCATAGATGGCATCCAGGACTCCGCACCAAATTCCATTAAAGTAGGGCGAGACTGCAGGGTAAAGACCAGGCCGAGAATAAATCCTGTAACGCCTACGAGCAACAACGACCGATTTCCCATGTTGTAGCACTGCCGCATCAATTCCTTGAACTCAAAAGGCCGGGTGAACAGCTCCCTGAAGAATCGACCCGCGAAATAGGACAAATCTCCGATCTCAATCAAAAAAGATCGGATATTCTCCGGTAAACGCATCCTTGTTTCCATCAGAGTCCATTAAGTCATTCTATCAAATGTACTCAAGGATCCCAAATAAAATCATGACTTCGATCATGCCTTTTAGATGGCGATCTCTTTTCCACCCAGTTCTGCTGATTTGAAAATTGCCTCAACCACACGGATGTCGAGCAGGCCTTCCTCACCGGGTACCAGTGGCTCTTGATTTTCAAGGATTGCCAGGGCGTCATCATCCATTTGGCGGGCCTGTTGATTTCCATTGAAAGGACTCAGAATCTTGTTGTCACTCGTCTTGCCTTTTACTCCACTGTACGACTGAAAAGGCCTGAGTTCATACCACCCCCTTTCGCATTCTGTTCGCAGGGTATTGAGACCTTCGGAAAAACTTGTTTTGCAACTGGCCACTATTCCCTCTGGAAACTGCAGGTCAAAAATCGTAGTTTCATCGGCTTCGAACAGCTCAGGTCTCGAGCGTTCTATTGTTGCCCGAACCCTCGTCGGCTCCATCCCTGTTGCATACCGAACTGCATTTAACGGATAGACTCCCATGTCAAACATCGCACCACCTCCAAGCTCTTTGAACAGCTTCCAATGGGTGCCGTCTCCGCCACCGTTGTAAAAGCCAGCTTCAGCCTTCAACTTCAAAGGTTTTCCATAGGGCCTGCTCTTGTTCCAGGAAATGATCTTCTGCGTGACCGGCTCATGGTGCATGCGATAGCCAATAGTCAATTGAACCTTGTTCTTCTTGCAGGCATTGATGATCTCCTGGCATTCAGCGACGTTGACAGCCATGGGTTTCTCGCACCAAACATGCTTTCCGGCTTCTGCACCGATCACGGAATACTTTTTGTGCAGGGCATTGGGCAGGACGATATACACCACATCAATATCCGCATTGCCTGCCATCTCATGCATGTTTTCGTAATTGTAAACATTTGTGTCCGCTATTCTGTATTTTTCTTGCCAAACCGGAATTTTCTCAGGAGTTCCCGTGACAATCCCTTTCAATTCGCAGTGCTGCGTCAATTGAAGCGCGGGTGCCAACAGGTCCCTGCTGTAATATCCCAAACCGACCAGCGCAACGCCCAATTTCTTTTTGGCCTGGGGGATTATAAAACTTGAAAATGGAAAACTGCTCGCGGCCAGAAGGAGCCCCGAATTTTTTAAGAAGGTTCTGCGGCTATTCATATGTGAGAGTGTTGAGAATCATAAAGTTATCAATTCTCAAGACAAAAAACCAAGGGAAACTGTTAAATCCGCGTCACAAAAACACCTCAAGTAGCCTGCAGCCTTCAGAATTCAGGTGAATCTCTTCGCATTCTGCGGGGATGAGGATGGTTTCTCCAAGTTTCAGATCAAAAACCATGTCGTTTGTATAGATCTGAGCGTCTCCTTCCACGCACATGTAGATCACGAAGGAATCACGATTTGACAGATCCCGTTTGAACCGCTTATCGAGGATGAGTATTTCAGTCTTGAAAAAAGGCGAATGTATCAGGCGATTAGCTGCGTTGACCTGCTCCGTATATTCTGTACGATAGGAGTCATGGAGCTCAAAATCAATCGCGTTTTTGGCCAGTTCCGTATGAAGTTCGCGTTTCTGACCTGTTTTGGAATCGACCCGGTCATAATCGTAGATTCGATAGGTAACATCGGAGGTCTGCTGAATTTCTGCCAGCATTACCCCGGCGCCAATAGCGTGAACCCTTCCTGTCGGAATGTAAAATGCATCTCCTGCCCTGACTGTTTCAGCATTCAACACCTTCATTATTTCGTTGGTTTGAAGCAGTTCCTCGTATTGTTTGGTATTGACTTCCTGATTGAATCCAATAATCAGCTCAGCTCCTTCATCAGCTCCCATGATATACCACATTTCATTTTTTCCAAATGAGTCATGCCGTTCCCTGGCGAGCTCATCACCGGGATGAACCTGAATCGACAGGGGCCTGGCCGCATCGATGTATTTAATCAGCAACGGAAATTCGATTCCGAACTCCTCATAGACCTTGTTTCCGACGAGCCTCCCTTTGAATTTTTCGATCAGCTCTTTCAAAGTGTTTCCGGAATAAGGCCCTTCCGAAACCTGGGTTTCAAAACCCGGGACGGCAGAAATCTCCCAGGACTCCCCTATCGAAGATTCCTGATAATCCTTTTTCAGAAGTGTTTTCAATTTTTCTCCGCCCCATATCCGATAGCAGAAAATGGGATCAAATTTCAACGGGCTTATGTGCATACTTTTTCTTAATCCTTGTTAATTCTTATAGACATCTCTGAAATTATGGCCAGGGTACTCTTGTCAGTTGCATAGACTCCGCACCAACCCTGCAGCTCATGAGGTCGATCTCCGGTAAAAATATCGCCTTTTTCCCAATATTCACCCCAACGTGGTGGAAAACCTGTTACGGAATAGATCCAATTCTTTTAAAATGGGTTTATATCTCCTTAAGAAGGCGCACCCAGATCTAAGTGACTCGGATCTTCTTTCAAGAGGTGCGTTTATCATTAAGTTCGCGCGTTATCTGATCCATGAATGAATCGTTCAATTTGTAAGCGAGCAAGAGCATTACGGAAATCTGCTATGAGTGCGGCTTCAACAACATCTCTAATTTCAATCGCATTTTCAAAAAATACCGTAAATGCACCCCGTCTGAGTTTCGGTTGAATTTCAGCGGAGTGAAAACCGTTTATTAAATCTTTGCCGCGAGTTTCGAACGAATACAAATTTTCTCTATTTTTAAATTCGTGCAAACAATCCTTTTAATTGTTTTATGAAAAGAGCAATTATTGACTATAAAAAACTCACACCAGAGCTGCTCAACAAACTTGTCGAAATGTTCCCCTATGGCTATAACGACGAGGACATCATCCGTTTTAAAAATGCGCAGGGAGAGCTGATAGAGGCGATTGAAATCAAAACTGACGATACCGATTACCTGGTCAAGGTTAGCAAGGGGCTGGCGACGTCCATTGAGAACTTTGAGGATCAGGACATCGAAGATGACAAGCTGGACCTCGATTTTGACGACGATGATTTTGATGAAGAGGATTGAGGAGCATCACTTTCCTTGCACAGGATTACCTCCCTTCGGTCGGTGATCCTCCATGGGGAGGACTGAAAGCATCACTTTCCTTGCGCAGGATTACCTCCCTTCGGTCGGTGATCCTCCATGGGGAGGACTGAAGACAAATCCTTTAAAATGCTTCCGCATATTTGGCTTTTTTGTTTCATCCCCTTACAAATGCGAGCTTTTGACGGTGATGAAACAAAAAATCCTTTTGAACTCTCGTTCAAAAGGATTTGTCTTGTCGGGGTGAGAGGATTTGAACCTCCGACCTCCACGCCCCCAGCGTGGCGCGCTAACCGGGCTACGCTACACCCCGAAATAATTAGGGACGACAAAGATAATTTTGTAATCTGTTTAAAACAATAAAATTTTGAATTATTTAATTCGAACTCGAAGAAGTGAGCGGGTCATTACGCCCCTCAAAGCAGGTCGTGTGCTCAGTTGCCGTGACCTCCGAATATAGCGGTGTATAATTTATGTACCGCCCAGTTTCCGACCGGGAAATAAAGCGCAAAAAACAAAGCCATGGCCAGGGAAAAGTTACGGATGTTGAAAAGCCTGTCCAGAATATTCTGAGGATAGGCATAAGAGGATCCCAGGGCATAACCGCCGAATTCGAGCAGACCCATCGCTACCAGGCCATAAGCGTATTGCTGAATAAAGGGACGATCCCTCAGCAATAAAGAAATCGGTACCATGTAAACCAGGTAAACCGTTATTACCTGCCACCAATGGGCGAATCTGGCAATTTCTGTTCTGGATCCAATATAATTCATCGCCATTCCCCATGAGAAATAAACAGCCAGATACACCAAAATCAATTTGGGATCAACAAGGAGCCTCGACTTTGCGTAGGTGATGAAATCTTTCATAGCTATACGGCAATTGCGTATGCTCCAAATCTTCCGTGATGACTTATTGAGCAGGCTTTGAAAATACCGTTGACATCACAGGTCAGAAAGGGAAGATCATTTTTATCCTCTAGAAATTTCACTTGTTCTGAGTTCAAATCTGCAGCTGCTGAAAAGAACCGTATCAGCGATTCTATGGTCTTCTTTCTAACTGCATTGAAACTTCCCGCTGACACCTCATCACTTTTCGTCACAGCCCTTGATTTGGCATCAATTGCCGTAGTATGAACATAGTTCGAACAGACAGTTGAATTTGTCCTGTAAACCTGTTCATCCACCTCTACTCTACCCTCAAAATCATTTTGAAATGAACACCTGAAACGGGCGGGATTCAAAGCCCGGTCCAGGTTCTTCCTGAAATGCAGCTTGTAAGCACTTTCCTTCATGGACCACAGTACCCAAAAAAAAGTGCCGGGATCTCCAGAATCCAACATAAGCAATTGCTCTGACGGGGTCAGAACTTTATCCAGGAATCGTTTTCGTTTCCATGCGTCGATGTCCGCCAGACCCAGGTCAACTATGTCGTTACCCACCATTTTCAGCCCAGTTTTTGCTCTATTATCTCGATGGCATTCGCCACGTTGAGCATCTTCTCCATCGATTCGTTGTCAATTTCTATGTCAAAGGCGTCTTCAACGTCCAGAACCACGTCCACCAGGTTGGCCGAATTGATCTTGAGGTCATTGATGAAATCCGTCGATTCGTTCATATTTTGGAAAGCAGCGTCGTCCTGAATATAAGGTTTAACGATAGCTTTGAGCTTTTCCACCATTTCTTCTTTTTGCATTATTCTCTATTTCTTACTGATACTTTTTTTTATTTTTCTATTGAATTTCTCTCGAACTTTTTGAAAAGGACACAGGCGTTCACGTCTCCAAAGCCAAAACTGGCCTTGGCAACCACATCGACCCTCGTTTGAACAACTTTTTGAGGCACTTTTTCAGAATTGATTTCCTGTTCAATCTCGGGATGCAAATCCTCGCTGTTGATAGAAGGGAAAATAAAATCGTGATAGACCTCAAGCACAGAGGACACGCATTCCAGGCTTCCTGAAGCAGCCAGTCCATGACCTGTCATAGACTTCAGGGAATTTATATAGGGAAAATCAGTCTTTGTTCTTCCAAGGGCTTCCTTCCAATTGCGGATCTCCGTCGGATCTTTTGAAGTGGCAGTCAGATGACCGTTTATCAGATCAATTTCTCCAGGTTCGACTTGAGCTTCCTTAAGCGCTTCCCGAATGCACCTTTGAACAGCCTCCGAGTTGGGTGCTGTCATGGTCCCGCCCTCACGCTGACCTCCTGAATTCACATGCCCCCCCAACACTTCGGCATAAATTCTTGCTCCGCGTCCCAGCGCTGAATCCAAGTCTTCCAGAAGGAGTGCGCCTGCGCCCGAACCGGGCACAAATCCAGTGGCCGTGGCACTCATCGGACGCGATCCTAGCTCGGGTGATCCGTTGTGCTTGTAGGTCAGAACGCGCATCGCGTCAAATCCGCTCCAAAGGTAAGGTCCATGGTCGCTGCAGCTCCCGACGAGCATTCTGCTTGCCTTTCCGTTTTGTATCCGCTCAAAACCCAGAAGAACGGCTTCCGTGCCTGTTGCGCAGGCAGAGGAGTTGGTAGTAACCTGGTTGCCCAGGCCCAGAATCCCACTGAGATAGGCGCTGACACCGCTTGCCATGGTTTGAGCCACGGTGGTGCTGCCAAGCCTTCTGACGTTGCCTTGGTCCACCAGGTAGATTCCTTCCCTGAACTTGTCCACTCCTGAGGTTCCGGTTCCAAAAACGGTTCCACTTTCAAAATCGACAGGAACTTCTGGTTCAATCTTAAATCCGGCATCTTTCCATGCATCAATACCTGCCATGCACCCGTACAGAATGCCTGAACTGTTGAAGTTTCTCAATTGAAGAGGAGAGAGATAATTGAGCTTCATTTCTTCGGTAACCTTGGGCTGGCCAGCAATGCAGCAGGAGAAGCCCAAATCTTTCAGGTTTTGAAAGAACCTTATGCCGGAGCGTCCTTCGCGCAATCCATCGAGGAAATCTGAAAGTCCGATCCCGTTAGGTGATACAACCCCTAAACCTGTAATGACAACCCTTTTCTTTTTCATAGCTGAACCATTCCTGATATTTTCCCTCTGCAAACCAGTTCTTTCCTCTCATTGAACATCTGCACAAAGCATCTCAGCTTACCAAATCTCCAAATTTCTTTTTTTGATACGACTTCAACTTTTTCCCCCGGATAAACCGGAATGAAAAAATCGATCGCCGTGGAGGTCATGGCAATCTTTGGAAAACCATTATCCATCTTATCTTTCAACAAAAATATCCCTAAACTGACTACACCGATTTGAGCCATGGTCTCGGTTAGGATCACGCCTGGAGTAACCGGCATGTCCTTGAAATGACCCCTGTAAAAATCACTGTCTTCAGAATACCGGTACGAACCTTTAACCCCTTCTTCGGTCACTTCATCGAGCGTATCGACAAAAAGAAAAGGCTCTTCGTAGGGCAATATGTCTAAAATATCTCTGTGCTTCATCGTATCAACGCAAGTGTTCACCTCCATCCACCACAATGGTTGTTCCATTTATCCAGTCCGCCTCAGATCTGCAAAGAAGATAGACCGCTTTGGCGACATCCTCCGGCGTTGTGAGTCTTCTCTTTGGATTTCGGCGCATGGCAATCTCTTTCAGCTTATCACTTTCTGGGATTAGTCGCAACGAACGTGTATCGGTGACACCGGCCTGCATGCAATTCACATTAATACCACATGAGGCATACTCTACTGCCATCTGCCGGGAAATGCTTTCAAGAACCGACTTCGATGCTGAGACAGCGCCGTACTTTTCAAATACCCTGGAGTTTCCTTCACTTGTAAAGCTGATGATCCGGGCATTTTCAGAGAACAACTTTGCTTCAAGAAGGCGACTGCCCCAATCATAAAGACTGGTTCCCATGGCCTCGAGGGTCTGGGCAAAGTCGGCTTTCGAGAGTCTTTGCGTCCCTTCTCCTGTGAGTGGTTTCAGGTTTCCACGCGCGATGCTGTGAACCAACACCTTCACGGATCCCTGATTTCCAAGTTCTTTTTTAAAATCCTCGAGCACCTGCCCCACATGATCCTCCCGGCACGCATCTTTGTTAAAAGATACGACCGAAACACCCTTGGCACGAATCTCAGAGAACTTGGATTCAATCCCTTCCATTTCATTTCTCAGGTTGCGATGAACAATGCCTATGTTCATGCCGTGATCCGCCAGCTTCCTGGCTGTGGCCAATCCCAGTCCTGAGGAGCCTCCAAGGATCAGCGCCCATTTGTTATTGAATTCGCCTTTTTCTACCATTCCAAAAGTATTCTTTGGGCTGAAAATCCCGGTCCGAAACTGAGCATCAGCCCCTTTTCGCCTTTTGACGGATTACGTTTCATAAAGCGCTCCAGGACATAGAGAACTGTGACACTGCTCATGTTGCCATAAAGCCTCAAGACCTCCTTGGTGTCTTCGATGCTTTTTCCCAGCACCCCGAAAAGGTCTTCTACTGTGCGCACGATCTTCTTGCCCCCTGGATGAAAAATTAGGTGGTCCACGTCTTCAATGCTCAATCCGTTGCGTTCCAGGAACGGGTTGATGATCATCGGAAAATGATCGGCAATGGTCTCCGGAACTGTTTTGTCCAGGATCATCTGAAGCCCGGTGTTTCTGAGTTTGAACCCCATCATATGCTCTGCTCCATAGAAGTGATACATCGCCTCGTCGATTATTTTTGGGCCCGCCTGAGCGTCCACAGGGTCGGAGCTGAGAATGACCGCAGCAGCACCATCCCCGAAAATGGCTGCGCTCACTATGTTTACCATGGAGAAGTCTCCGTGCTGAAAAGTAGCCATCGGAGATTCAACAGCCACGACAGCGGCCCTCTTCCCCGGGTTTGCCTTTAAAAAATTATTGGCGTAAATGATTCCTGAGACACCCGCGGCACAACCCATCTCGGTAACCGGCAGCCTCACTATATCCTGTTTCATGCCCATCCTGTTGATCAGATAGGCGTCAAGTGACGGAATCATGATCCCGGTGCAGCTCACGGTGATGATGAAGTCAATCTCATCCGCTGCAAGCTCGGCTTTTTTTAGCGCTTTGGTCAGGGCCTGTTCTCCAAGTCTGACGGATTCCTGCAAATAGAGTTCGTTTTTCTGTTCAAACGAGGTGGCCTCAAACACGTCATCTGCATCCATGATGGAATAGCGTTTGTCCACACCCGCGTTCTCGAATATCTTGATAACCTTTCTCTGAAATCTCTGCTCCTGGCCACTTATCCATTTCCGGATATAGGGAATGACCTCATCGGTTGTACGGCTGTACTGCGGAAGCTGCCGGCCTACGGATATTATCCTTGTCTTTGTCATTGATTCGTTATGATCCATTGATAACGAAAAGCCCACCTCCATTTAATGCTGCTTTTCCCTTGTACTTTTCGCGCGTATCTCTCGAGATCCTCTCTACGGAAGGCCTTGCGGATGGAGACCAGGCCGTCGTTCCGGGCCACATGATTTCCAAAAAACAGGCTAATAACCCAAAACAAGGAGTATGCCAGTTCGCTTCGGTGCAAGTCATTGACCAGCAACCCAATCCGCGATTTCATCTTGATACCGGAAATCAAGTCTGTAATTTCCTGGTCGCTGAAGTGATGCATGAACAGGGTGGCAATGGCTATGTCGTAATCCATTTCTTTGAACTCTGAAGAGAAGATGTTGACCGTTGAGAAATTCACATTGTCCATCCCAACGGAAAGCTCCCTTGCGTAAGCCACGGAATCGGGATTGGCATCGATGCCCACCAATTCAAAACTGTATCCTTTCTTTTTTCCGAAGTCATGGAGCCTTCTGAGCATGTCACCATTTCCACAACCCAGGTCTACAATTCGAATCACTTTCTCCTTCGATGACGGTTTCAGCATTTTTTCAACCCCGTCCAGGGTCAGCGCGTTCCCGCCCAGCCACAAATTAATTGAAGCGAGTAAATCAAGAGTGCGTCTCAATTCTGGCCCAGACATTGTCATGTCGTCCATAATTTCGAACTGATGGCTTCTTTCTTTTAATCCTATCATATCCCGAGGGCAGGTTTACCGTGTGTAGCACTTATTATGCGCCGCAGAACCGAAGGAAAGCTTCGCAAAAAAGGCAAGAGAATTGAAGTCGTTTTATAATTTCTAAGAAGAAGGGCCAACGCATGTCCTGTTCGAAGCCTCGATCTGAAACTCTTGTTCCATTGTTGGACGTATTGCTTTTCCACTTCTTCTCTTGTTTTTAATTTTCCGTTAAAATAAGATAAAATCGAATCAGAAACTAATCGGGCCGCCCCAATGGCCATGCCCATCCCATTTCCGCACAAGGGGTGAATCAGGCCGGCACTATCACCACACATCAATACATGATTCACCAGGAGCTCTTTCGAGTCAAAGGATATCTGACTGATGCTCAAGGGCTTTTCAAATACTATTTCTGAAGTCTCGAGCACGTCACTCAGATCATTATTGCTTTTCAGCATTTCTTCCTGGAAGCGATCGATGCTTTTGTATTTTTGAAAGACGCGATAATCGACGATATAACAAACATTGAGTTTCCTGCCTTCTATATTGGAAACGCCGCAATACCCACCCTCAAAATTGTACAATCCGACAAGGTTCTCAGGAAAAAAGCCCTTGTAATGGGCCTTAACCGCTACATATGACGACTTCTTACTAATAAATTCCCTATCTAGTTTCTTATCGAGAATAGACCTTTTTCCATAGGCGCCAATGACAAACAGACTCGAATAAGTCTTTCTCTTTTTCGTGATTATGTGAAACATATCCTTGACAAAATCAATCTTCTCAACCTGGTCCAGGACAATTTTAGCACCCTTCGCTGCAGCCCTTTCACAAAGAGCGTGATCCAGCGTATAGCGGCTGATCCCAAAACCACCAAGTGGCAGGGATGTTTTTAAAGAATTTCCACCAGGAACCGAGAAATCCAGCTGATCTATGCTAACAGCTCCGAGTTCAAAGGGGTCGATTCCCAGGGAATTGAGATAAGGAAGGGTTTCATTGGAAACATATTCTCCACAGACCTTGTGCCGGGGATAGGCTTCTTTCTCGATTACTACAACAGACAGGCCTTTACCCGACAAATGAATCGCACTGCACAGTCCGGCCAGGCCGCCGCCGATGATCAAAACGTCTGAAACTTGCTCTGGTTCGCTGCGAATCTCCATTGTTCCAAGATAAGGAAAAACGGGTGAAGGCTGAGATTAAATTCTTAATTTGGACGGGATGAATCTTCAAAACCAAATTGGAAACAGAATGAACCATTTTCCAAGTGCCTGTATCTTGAAAACACTGCTGGTATGGATTATTCTAGCATGTTTCCTTGTCGGATGCGCGGATCAAAGAGTTGAAAATCACGACTATTCCAGCTGGAAGACATACGCTGGAACCAAAGACGCCATGCGTTATTCGGCTGGCGATCAGATTACGAAGCAGAACGTTTCCCAACTCAAAGCAGCCTGGGTTTACAGTTCGGGCGATAAAGACTCGCTCAACAGGTCGCAGAACCAGTGCAATCCAATTGTCATCGAAGGAGTTCTTTATGGAACATCCCCGCGTTTGAAGCTCTTCTCTCTCGAGGCAGATACAGGAAAGGAGATATGGGTGTTTGATCCCGCCTCGGAAGATGAGTCCCTTAAAGATCAACCGCTGCGCTATTACAAGGTCAACCGCGGCGTTGCCTATTGGAAATCAGATGACGGAACAGGCGAAAGAATATTCTATAATGTAGGGCATAAAATCTATGCGATTGATGCCTTGTCCGGGAAACCCATCCGATCTTTCGGAGAGCACGGATTCATCGATCTGACCCAGGATCTGGACCGGGATTTTGGCGGGAACCAACCCTTCATTGTGAGCACCAGCCCTCCGATCATCCATGACAACTTGCTCATTACCGGTTCCAGGGTTGCCGAAACCGCCGACGCGGCACCGGGTCACATTCGGGCTTACGACGTGATAACGGGTGAAAGAAAATGGATCTTTCACACCATTCCCCATCCTGGCGAAAAGGGCTTTGAAACCTGGACGGATCCTGAGGCCTATAAAAAACTTGGAGGCGCCAACAATTGGGCTGGCATGTCGCTTGATCCCGAGAAAGGCATTGTTTACGTTCCAACGGGCTCAGCCTCTGGAGATTTCTATGGAGGATATCGCGAGGGGACGAATCTTTTTGCCAATTCACTGGTGGCTTTGAATGCGGGCACAGGAGAGTATATTTGGCATTTTCAAACGGTTCACCACGACCTTTGGGACCGTGACTTGTCTGCAAACCCCAACCTTGTCGATCTGAATCGTGATGGCAAAAAAATCGAGGCTGTTGCACAAATCACAAAGCAAGGGTACATCTTCGTATTTGACAGAAACACGGGGGAACCGGTGTTTGAGATTAAGGAAACACCCGTTGGCCAGGACGCTCTCCCCGGGGAAAAACCCTGGCCTACGCAGCCCATTCCCGTGCTTCCTGAACCTTTTGCTCGTCAGCGTTTCGAAGAGAAAGATGTAACGAGGCTTTCAGATTCGACCCACAAGGTGATGCTGGAGCGATATCGTCAAATCAGA
>JAUIKV010000044.1 GCA_030430615.1 Bacteroidia bacterium | reverse complement strand
CTAAACTTTCTCCTGATGGGGAGATATGCATCAAAAACGACAACCTGATGTTAGGATACTACAAGTTGCCTGAAGAGACAGCCAAGACGTTTGATGCAGAAGGCTTCCTGCGCACAGGCGATGTTGGTGAATACGATCACGATGGCTATCTGTTCATAACGGGACGCGCCAAAGATCAATTCAAGACCGACAAAGGCAAATATATATCCCCCGGACCTATTGAGCTTGACCTTTCCAAAAACCCGGATATCGGGCAGGTATGTGTTGTAGGCATGGGAATTCCGCAACCCATAATGCTGGTCATTCCTTCAGAGTCAGGTCAGAAAAAGTCAAAGGACCTCCTGTCTGAGAGTTTGCTAAATTCGATTCTTCAGATCAACCCCGGTTTGGAAAAGCATGAGAAAATTGAAAAAGCCGTTGTCATGAAGGAAGACTGGACCGTTGAAAACGGGCTCCTCACCCCTACTCTCAAAATCAAACGAAGCCGCGTTGAAAAGATTCACATGCCCATGTACAAGGCCTGGTTTGATTCCCAAGAACGGGTGATTTTTGAATGAGTCAATTCGCCTCCCGAAGTCTCAAAAGATAGGTCTCCAGCTCATTTTTCCTATCCTTGGAAGTACCAAGGTAGTGATTGTCCATAAAACTGAAAGCGAGGAGCCTGCCTTTCTTGGTTCTCAGGTATCCAGTAAGGCAATAGTTATTGGATAAGGTCCCTGATTTAGCATAGACATAAGGTTCACCCGAAGGGCCTATGAAATTGCTCTCAAGAGTTCCTGAGACCCCACCCTGTGCCAGGTATCCAAGCAAATGATCGGTTGTAATTTCACGATGCATTATTTTGAGAAGATGAACCATGCTCTCCGGGGTGAAAAGATTGTAGCGCGACAATCCGGATCCATCCACCCAACGAGGTCTTTGGCTGATATTCTGAAAGATCGAGTCCAGCGCATAATCAACAGCTGCCTTGACCCGGTATTCGTTTTTAGCTTTCCATCCGACTTGAAGCATGAGCTGTTCTGCGATGAAGTTGTCACTCTCTATTAGCATTCGGGTGTAAAGGCTGTCATAAGGTCGGGTCAAAAGCATGCTGAAATCGCCTTCAAACTCGTCGGGCACAAGAGTTACTTTTTTACCAATGGCATCGCCCAGAAGATCTGCTGCGAGTTGATTCGAGGTGATAAAGGGTACACTTTGCTGATCACCCTTGTTCAGATTCTCGGCATAAAAGCGATTGAGATTCAGATCCCTGTGAGAATTTGTATGACCAGAGCTTTTGACATCCTGACCTGGCACAAATAAAGCCTCCCTGAAAAAGCCCGGGCTGATTTCAAGGCTGTCATCAAATGACATTGTCACCCTGTTGCCGTATAGAGGCAAAAGGCTTCTCTCGGGCATGTAACTCGATTGGTAGTCATCCCAGGACCAACCAGGACCGTATTTCTCGTCTTCGATAGCCCGATCCACCAGGAAAATATTTTCATTTCTGGACTTGAGGAACTCCAGCACAGGGTCTTCTTCAATGGTCAACACCGACGGATCGCCCGTTCCACGGATCAGCAGAGAATCTCCTCGTTGAAGGTATTCCAGGGAACTAACCGAATCCGGCAATACCGAGTAGGCTGTGAAAAAAGTGAAGAGCTTGACCGTCGAGGCCGGAATGAAATACTTGTTTCCGTTGAAATTCAAAAGTTCCTTTTCCCGGGTGAGATCGTAGACCACCATTCCACGAAAGTCATCGCGATCCGGCTGATCTTTGGCAAAGTCCCTCTCCAGCTTTGAGTTTACCGAGCAGGACACTAACGTAATCAACAGTAAAACAAAGCCTGCCCTAATGCTCAAAATACTTCTCCTGGAATCCAATTAAATACAATTTCTCCTGGGCCCTTGTCAGAGCCGTGTACAACCATCGAAGATAAGAAATATCTTCACCATCCGGCAAATAGGGCTGTTCCACAAATACGATCGGCCATTGCCCCCCCTGGGTTTTATGACAGGTCATGGCATAAGCGAATTTGATCTGCAAGGCATTGAAATATTTGTCACTTTTAATTGCGGCCAATCTTTTCTGTCTGTCTCTTTCATGAGCATAATCCGCGGCAACACTGTGATACAGCCTGTATCCATCCTCCTGCGAAAGGGAAGCGGTTTCGCTGTGCAAAGTATCGAGCAGGATTACCGTTTCAAAGGGGGGCTGATCCGGATAGTCCACCAAGCGCATTTTCACCTCGGCGAATCGAAAACCATGAAGATCCGTATACCGGAAAATCTCGAGCAACTCACAAATGTCGCCATTGGCTATGAATCCGACGTGCTCCGAATCATCGAGCCAGAAGTAGTTGTTCTTTACGACCATGATCATGTCACCTGCTGCTATTTCATCGTCAAGTCCAAGCACCGATATCCTAATCTGTTGATTGTACAAATTGGCCCTCTTGTTAGACCTGACGATAAATACAGCATTATCCCTACCAGCTGCAAAGGAATCTTGAATGGCATCCTGGACGTCGTAGGGATCCTCCGGAGAGAAAATATCCGGATAGTCCAGATCGAAAACCAAATCGTTCAACCTTTCTTCCCGAATCCGCTCTCTGACACGAGTTGCATTTATAAGAATCCCTGAAGCCTCGTGTTGACGCATGACTTCGGTCAACTCCAAAGTGCGAACCTTCAACTTGAACTGTTCGGTGAACACCGAGGAATCGAGCGCAGGACTCTGTTGCAGATTCACAGGTGGCAATTGGGCCGTATCTCCCACAAGAATGAGCTTGCAGTTCTTTCCTGTGTAGACATAGCGCAGCAAATCTTCCAGAAGCGACCTAGATTCAATGGTTCTCAGGTCGGAGTCCCTGTCTGGGATCATAGATGCCTCGTCAGCAATGAAAATAGTGTTGCGATGCTTGTTCTTTTGCAAAACCAATCTTACCGAACCGTCAGGGTTGCGGGTGGCGAAATAAATTTTGCGGTGTATGGTGTGGGCAGAACGGTTGGAATATCGGCTGATGACTTTGGCTGCGCGACCGGTAGGCGCGAGCAACACTGAGCTGTAACCCGCTGAGCTCAAGTTGTTGACCAGGTTTGAAATCACCGTTGTTTTTCCTGTACCGGCATAGCCTTTGAGCAAAAACAATTCAAAACGATCCGAGAACATAGTGAATCGCGCCAGTTCCTTCAGAAGATTGACCTGCTCCACTGTGGGAGTGAACGGGAAAGTCTCAAGGAGACGGTTCAACAAGGCTCTTTCTTTGACGTGCATGCTAATTTTTGGAATATCACCAACGGGAGATACAAACATAATGAGAAAAGACGATAACCCCACGCCAATTTTGGCATACAATCACGTTGCTCAGCCACCGGAGAAGAAATGGCCACATGCCTTGTAGGGCGCAAGAATCAAGGGGATAATACCTTTGCAAAAATTAGCACATATTATCTCCATATTACTTTCGTGATTGAAAAATTTTTGTAGATTTGCCTATAACCTAATCAAAAATAAATTCTGAAATGACTTCTATCTTGATCATTATTGTATCTATTCTTGCTGTGGCGGGATTGGCATACTTAATTGTGAACAAATTGCCGGCCAAATTGAAGCCGCTTCTTTCGGTTGTTCTTTGGGTGGTGATCGTATTTTTCGCCTACAAGATTTACAATAGCATCATGGAGCCGATAAAATTCCACAAAGAAAAACGGGAGCGTTATGCCAAGGTTATCGACAACCTGAAGATCATTCGTGATGCCGAAATTGCATATGCGACAGTGAACAGGAGATTTACGGATAAATACGATGACCTCATCAGCTTTATCGATACAGCCAAATTTGCCGTGACGGAAGTAAAGAACATTGTTGTCACAGAGCAGAGAGGTAGAATTACCGTGGATGTGGAGAAGAGAGTTGTGGACACCGTAGGTTTTGAACCCGTAATCCAGTCATTTGAAGGAAGAGACTACAAGAACATGATGAACGTGCCGGGTACCGATGCGAAATTCGATTTGAAAACCGGAACTGTTGAAAAAGTTCAGGGAGTTCAGGCCTCGGTATTTGAAGCTAAGGTCGACAAGGCTGTCGTTTTGGAAGGCATGAACAAGGACCTGATCCGACAGGAGAAAGAAGCCCTCGGAGGAATCAATGTTCCCGGAGAATACATAGCGGTTGGTTCGTTGGAAGAAGTAAATTCAAACGGTAACTGGCCTCCTTTCTACGATGGATCCAAAGAAGAAAGTGAAGACTAGGTCAATTGACCTGAACAATCTCTACGAAACTCACTTATCCATCCAACTTAGCTTGAATGGATTTTCTTTTTGTGTTCTGGACAAAACCTATGACCTGGTTCAAAAGCTGGTCCATCATCCTTTTCAGGGGCCTGCTGCCGGACCGGAGGATTTACTGGCAAGAATTCATGGCATTTTTGAAAAAGAGAATTTGCTGCAGCATAAATACGGGTCGGTCAATGTGACTCACGTGAACGAGCTTTCTTCTCTTGTGCCCAAAGCTTTTTTTGACGAGGGCAAGCTCAAAGATTATATTCGTTATTCGTCAAAAACCTATGACAACGACTATATTGTTTGGGACGAAATTGACAACCAAGACCTCATCAATGTTTACATACCCTTTGTCAACGTCAACAATTTCCTGTTGGAACGTTTTGGCAGCTTCGAATACAAGCATTTCTCTACCGTACTAATCACCAACCTGTTGAGTACCTATCGGTTTAGCGAGCATCCGCACCTCTTCGTCCACCTGGACAGAAACCGCATGTATGTTGTAGGGATTTCAGACAATAAACTGCAGCTCTACAATAGCTTTCCTTTCAAAACGCGTGAGGATTTCCTTTACTATCTTCTCTTTGCGGCCGAACAGCTCGGTATGGATCCTGAAAGCTTTGAATTGGTGCTGTCGGGTGATATCGACAAGAACAGTGAACTTTACGATATAGCCTTTACATATGTCCGAAAAATCGGTTTGATCGAGAATCGCTTCAAATACGAGTTTGATCCTTCCGTGAGTGAGTCTTTGAAGAGAAAACACCTGACGCTCTTACATCAGTACTGATGCGCATCGTTTCGGGAAAATACAAGGGGAAAAGAATCGAGGCTCCGAGAAAACTGCCAGTCAGGCCCACAACCGACATGGCAAAAGAGGCATTGTTCAACATTCTTAACAATCGCTATTATTTTGAAGACCTGACGGTTTTGGATTTGTTCTCAGGAATCGGGAGCATCAGCCTGGAATTCGCCTCTCGTGGTTGCAAAGACATAACGGCTGTGGATTCGCATCCAGGTTGTGTCTCATTTTTAAATCAAACGAGCGAAAAAATGGAGGCCGACATAAAATGCATCCGAAGCGAGGCCCTCGATTTCCTGAAGAAAACACCGGGAAAATTCGATTTGATTTTTGCCGATCCACCCTATGATCTCGAAAGAGAAGAATTCACAAAGCTCGTAGATCAGGTTATGGAAAGGAATCTTCTCAAAGAGGGTGGCACACTAGTCATGGAGCACAGCACGCGCATGAAACTTCTGGATCACGAGTTCTTTGTGGAAACCAGAAAATACGGCAGCAGCTCCTTTAGTTTTTTCGCTAACTCAGCCAGCTCTTGAAGCTTTTCACTTTTTCGCGACTTACGATTATCTCCTGTTCCGAGTAGTTTTTCAGTTTGATCTGGAGCCGACTGTTGGTATAGGATATGATGTCTTCAATGGCATCTACATGAATGATGAATTTTCTGCTGACCCTGAAGAATTTGATCGGATCGAGTTGCTCTTCAAGCTGCTCCAGGGTCTGATCGATAAGATAGTTTTTTTTATCGGTTGTGTACAAATAGGTCGCTTTGTGCTCACTGTAGAAACACTCCACCGAATCGATTTCAACGACACGAAGATGCTGTCCGATCTTAATGGTGAAACGCTTCTTGTAATTCCTGTCCAATGGATTGACCAGTAGCTTCTTTATTTGACTGATGTCAACCATCAGGTTATGCTCTTTCGGTTGATTTTCCTTAAACTTGTCGATAGCTGTTTCGAGTTCTTCACCATCGATGGGCTTGAGCAGATAGTCAATGCTGTTGAGCTTAAATGCCTTGAGCGCGTATTCATCGTAGGCCGTTGTAAAGATGATGGCGCTTCTCACTTCTATTTGTTCGAAGATTTCGAAGGAAAGCCCATCTGACAATTGAATGTCAAGCAAAATAAGATCGGGGGGCTCGTTTGACTTGAACCAGTCAATAGATTCCTCTACGGAATGCAGCATGACCTCAGCCTCAATTCCAATCTCGGCGAGCATCCGCTGTAATCTCCTTGCCGAAGGCTTTTCGTCTTCTATGATAATAGTCCTGAGCATTTTCATTGTTTATCTTCAAATTATTCTATCGATCAGAGGTCGAATTTGTCCTTGTCCATGAACTCTCTGATCTTTCTTTCCTCCCAGTCTTTGAAGAAGATTATGTTCTTGCCGAAAACGCTGAGCCAGTGACCGACCAACCCGATTCCCCAAAAGAACCAAACGGCAAATGTCCCAAAATTCCAACTTCCCATGTAAAAATCACCTGTCTTAATAAACGTTCCGATTGTGCTACCAAAGGTCAGGAAAATATTGACCGCAAGGTACCAGAACAAATGCCAGTAGAATCCTTTGATGTCCTTAACTCTTTTCTGTGCTCTCAGATATCTCTCCTGTTCCGAAAAATTTTTCTCAGTCATAATGTTGGTTTTTAGGTGTTGCTTTTCAATTCTCTCTCTTTTAACTTTTACAAGTCTTTGTCCTCTTCCATAAGTTTCCTGATCTTTCGTTCCTCCCATTGAGACCCGAGTCCAAATACTTTAAGGCCATGTGTCGCTAACCCGAGTCCCCATCCAAAAAGTGGGAACCAAAACCACTGGAAGTCCCAGTAGGTGAAATAATTTATCAATATCAAAAAGGGGGTGATCAGCAAGTAGGCGATCAAATGGGTGTAAAAACCCTTGATTTCATCCACACGGTCCTGGGCCCGTTTATACCTGTTCAGACGTTCTCTTTCCTGCTCTGTCATTTCAATAGTATTTTTCATTTTTCTCTTTCTCCATGATCTCCCTGATCTTCTTTTCTTCCCAGTGGGCTCCATAGCCAAAAGTCTTAAAGGCATGTATGGTCAGTCCGAGTCCCCATCCAAACAAGGGGAACCAAAACCACTGGAAACCCCAGAAGGTTCTGTAATTGATGTATGCAAGGAAGGGCATCACAAAGATGTAGGCAATCAGACTGCCATAGAACTCCTTGAGCTCCTCCACTCTTTTTTTAGCTCGCATGTATTTGGCACTCTCATTCATATAATCGGTTTTAATTACTTTGATCTCTCTTGTCAACAAGGGCAGTTTTACTCGGAATACTTTATTGGCGTCTTCAATGACCACCTGCCTGTCGGTCACGAGCTGATACCTTTGTTTGATGTTCGAAAGCCCAACTTTGGTGCTTTTTTCCAGGGACGCTTTTGGGTTCATGTTGTTTTCGACGACCAGGTATCCGTCCTCTTCATATATCTCAATGTGCAATGGTTGCCCGGAAGTTATCACGTTATGCTTTACCGCATTCTCAAGCAGAAGCTGAAGTGATAGAGGTACGATCTTTGCCTCCTCCTGGGTCACCTCTTCAGGGATGGTATACGAAACGGCATCCTCAAACCTCATGTGCAACAACTGCATATAGGATCTTGCAAAAGCCAATTCGTCCTTCAAGAAGATCAGGTCCTTGTCTTTTTGCTCCAGAACGTATCGATATACTTTGGAAAGCTTGGTCGTGAATTTCTCCGCCAGGTTCGGGCTCTCCCCGATCAGCGAGGTGAGCACATTGAGGCTGTTAAAGAGAAAATGAGGGTCCAGCTGATTCTTCAATGATTCAAACTTTGCGGATTCGGTTTTCGCGACGATTTGAGACTCCTTGACCTTCTTTTTCTGATCTCGGTTGTAAAAATAGACCACGTGAAAAATCAGAACCACGATCAGGGCCATGGACGTTCCGAAATAGTAGTTTCTTATGGATTCGGAAGCCAAATACTCTGTTATGGTCTGACCGTTGTAAAGGGTTGCCGTGACCATTCTCAAGACAAAAAGCCCGGCAACTGAAACAACCGTCGAACCGATCACACCAGCCAGAATTCTTTTGACGCCCGAGTTTTCTTTCCAGGGAATCCTTTCCAGGTATTTGAAATAAAACATGTTGGCATAACCCAATACGAAGGAATACAGCTGGTAGACGCTGAAGTTGATCAGCAAGGCATTGAAGCTTTCAAATCGAAACCTGTTCCCGAGAAGGTTGCCTATGACAAAAATCACGGTTCCGATAAAAAAGATGATTGCAAAATTTCTGAATGGACTCTTCATTGTTATATGCCTTTTCGCCTGACTCTCAAATTTACGTTCTTTAGGTATCAATTCAAATCAATGATTTCCAAATCATTTTCTTCTTTCAACGAGTCGAGTTGAACAAAGTATTCCTTTTGGCTCTGTTGCTCGCTGAAGATCATATTCTCATCTTTTGCAGCCAATTCACTCGAATGACTCAAAAAGCTGATAATGTAGGCGATGGCTGTAAAACAAATTCGTATCATGATTATTTTTTTATTGGCAAAATTGCCTTGTCGTTTGTTGAGTACAAATATCCGCCAACGGGCCGCCCCCCGAAAATCTCTTTAACCGAATTGTCATATATTTAGGATGAATTGTAAAAAAGCATCTGCCGGGCCTTTTAAAAGTTCTCCCCCGATTCCCCGGATGCGTAACAATTCATCATTTTTTACTACTTATGTGTAAATCAACTTTCAGGTGACCAAAGAACTGGAGTCGAAATTTGCGGAAGAGCTGGAAAAGAACCAGGGTATCATTCACAAGGTATGTCGATCGTATACCAATAATGAGAATGCGCATAAGGATCTGTTCCAGGAAATTACAATTCAGCTGTGGAAAGCCTACCCGAAATTCAGAGGAGAGTCGAAATTCAGCACCTGGATGTATCGAGTCGCTTTCAACACGGCGATTTCGCTCTACAGGAAGTCGAAACGAACCGTCGACACGACTCAGATCTACGACAACCTGAAAGAGCTCGAGTACCAGGACTACGACGACACCCAGGACAGACAGCTCGACCTGCTGTATCAGGCGATTTACAGCCTGAACGACATTGAGAAGGCGCTGGCACTAATGTACCTGGAAGACAAGAGCTACAGGGAAATTTCTGAAACTCTCGGGATCAGCGAAGTCAATGCACGCGTAAAAATGAACCGGACCAAAACAAAACTTAAAAACATTCTGAATCCTTGATTATGGACAAATTGGAGAACTTGAAGAATGTGTGGCAGAATCAGCCCGTGACGGATCTGAACTACACCAAGGAAGACATTCACAGCATGGTGAAGAAGAAGTCGACTTCCATTGTAAAATGGATCCTGATCATAAGTATAATAGAATTCCTGTTACCCTACGTCCTGATTCTTTTTACGGACCTGGAAACACCGAGCCGGATTTACGCCGAATACGGACTTGACAACCTCACCCGAAATTACACCATTGTCCATATCGTTATTATTTTGGGTTTTATCTATGTCTTTTACAAAAACTACCGGAACATATCCGTTGACAGCAGTGTAAAGAGCCTCTTGAGCGACATTCTCAAAACCAGGAAAACTGTCAAATATTATATCTATTACAACCTCTTGATGATGGGAATTCTCGGATTGCACTTTTTTTACATCATCATGAATTCGGAAACATTCATCAGCAAATTGCCTGACAATGCTAATATCACCGTGCTCTGGGTTTCAGCCATCCTGCTTTGGACCCTGTTCATAGTTCTAGTTTGGTGTTTTTACAGGCTCATCTACGGATTCTTTCTAAAAAAGCTCAAACGAAATTACGCGGAGTTGCGAAAAAGGGAATAAGACCATTCATTTACAAAAGGTCAAGACTTCCCTTGCCCTCCCTGATGACTTCAACCTCATCCCCGGACACGTCAATGATCGTGGAAGGAACATTGTCACCATACCCTCCGTCAATAACAAGATCCACACGGTCCTTCCACTTTTCGAAAATGAGCTCCGGATCGGTGGTGTATTCGATAAGCTCGTCCTCATCATAGATCGATGTAGAAACTATCGGATTGCCCAACTCTTTGACAATGCTTCTGATGATATTGTTGTCGGGCACCCGGATGCCCACGGTTTTCTTCTTTTTAAAATCCTTCGGAAGCTTGTTGTTGCCCTGTAGAACAAATGTATAAGGGCCCGGGAGTGCTCGTTTCAGGAGCTTGTAGACGGGCGTCTCGATTTGTCTCACATAAGAGGACAGATTGCTTAGATCATAACAGATAAATGAGAAATTGGCCTTGTCCAACCTGACTTTTTTGATTCGCGCAATCTTCTCCAGGGCCTTTGAATTGGTAATGTCGCAACCCAAACCGTAGACCGTATCCGTCGGATATATAATCAGTCCTCCCTTTCTCAAGACCTCAGCCACACTGGCTACTGCCTTGGGAGATGGATTCTCATTGTACATTTTGATCAATTTCGACATGGCGAAATATTTAGTTGGATCTGAATTCTATTGTTCCACGACCAGTCGAAACCCTTCCCCGTGGATGTTGATGATTTGCACCTTTTCATCCGGCTTGAGGTATTTTCTGAGCTTCGCAATGTAAACATCCATGCTTCGTGAAGTGAAATAATTGTCATCCCTCCAAATCTTGGTCAGTGCCAGATCCCTTGGGAGCAGATCATTTTTGTACAGAGCCAGGAGTTTCAATAGCTTGTTCTCTTTGGGTGAGAGCTTTTTGGGCTCTTCGCCCTTGTAAGACAACTGCCTCAGTTTCGAATTCAAATGAAAGTCTCCAATCTCAAATTCGAACTGGCTGTCATCATTAGAGGCATCGGCTTCCTTGCGCTGGAGTATCGCTTTGATCTTGTGCAACAGGATCTCTGAGTCAAAAGGTTTGTTCAGATAATCGTCTGCTCCTACCTGGTAGCCTTTCAAAACATCCTCTTTCATGGATTTGGCGGTTAAAAAGATCAGGGGAATGTCAGCGTTGACCGCCCGGATGTCCTTTGCCAGGGAAAAACCGTCTTTTTTGGGCATCATCACATCGAGTATGCAGATGTCAAAATCGTCATTCTTAAAGGCGATCAAACCCTCGAGTCCGTCTCTGGCGTGTTCCACGTCATAGTCGTTCATAGCGAGATAATCCTTCAATACGGTTCCGAAGTTAGGATCATCCTCAACGAGTAATATTTTTTTATTTGCCATGATAATTGATTTAAATAATGGGTGCTTTGATTTATATTATGGGTATTTTAATGGTGAAGGCGCTGCCTTTACCTTTTTCGCTTTCAACAAAAACCTGTCCCTGGTGCCTTTCAACGATGCTCTTGACGTACGACAGCCCCAATCCGTGACCTTTCACATTGTGGATGTTGCCCGTCTGTTCCCTGTAGAACTTGTTGAAAATCTTGCGCTGCACCGGTTTGCTCATTCCGATGCCATTGTCGGTAATCTTAATGACGATGTAATTCCCCGCATTGACGGTTGAGACATGCACTTTCGGCGCATCATTGGAATATTTGACCGCGTTGTCCAAAACGTTCATGATCACATTGGTCATATGAAACTTGCTTGCGAGTGCCTCACTCTGAACGGCCTCGAACTTTTTGTCGATCACACCATCCCTGTCTCGAATGATCAGGTCGAAATGACTGATCGCGTTGTCGATGATCTCGTGCATATCCACCACCTCCTTACTCAGATCCAGCTGGTTTTTCTCCAATTTGGAGATTCGCAGCACATTCTCAACCTGGGCGTGCATCCGCTTGTTTTCTTGTCGTATCATCTCGGCGTATCGGATCACTTTTTCTTGATCTTTGATAATCCTTGGGTTTCGGATCGAATCAATGGCCAGGTTTATCGTCGCAATAGGTGTTTTGAACTCATGCGTCATGTTGTTGATAAAATCCGTTTTGATCTCAGATATCTGCTTTTGCCGGATCAACTGGTAAATCGCACTTCCAAAGGCGATTATTATGATAAAAATGAACACGGCCGATAGGACCAGTATCCAGGACATAGTCGACAGGATGTATTCCTTTTTCTCCGGAAAACTCACGAAGAGCTGGTAATCACTGGATTCCTCATCTGTCACAAACAAAGGAACCTTGTACGTGTAACCCCTCTTTTCTACGAATTTGTCCGATTTCACTTTGGTTAAAACACCATCACTGAATACTCCGTACTCAAACTTCGTATTGATGTCACGTGCCCTGAGTTCATTGTCCAGATTCATGCGAATCTCATTGTTGCTCACCCGATCATGGATCGGGGTTCTCGATACAATATTCTTGAAAATGCCTTCCAGTTCCAGTTTGTCGTAACGATCGAGCCGCTCCACCTTTACCATTCGATCTTTGGGAGAGAGTTCGGAAAAATCCTTGGAATTGAACTCAATCTTTTCAACCTGGGTCTCCTCGCGACTCAAAAAAGTCCTGAAGTTGACCGTGTCTGCCTCAAAAGGAGAAAACTGACTCTGGTAGTTGTTCTCAAGTATGCTTTGTCTGAAGGTGAAGACCTCATTTCTACTGGTATCGATCTGCTTAAAGACAAAATCCCTGACATTGCTCTCCTTCGATTTCTGCATGCTGTCAATCATAGGTGCAAACCTCGAAATATTGTCTCGAAACTCACGCTTCTGTATATTTTCAGAAACGCGTGAAAGAGCAAACCTCACCCCAGTAGAGAACTGCTCCTCCTTTAATTCAATAGAAGATCGGATCCAAAATATTTGAACCGTGATGATCCCTAGAAGTGCGATGATCATCAAAACGATCAACAAAACGAAAATCCGTTTGCTCATTAAGACAAATTTAGAATTTCCTTAATAGATGATTAATGATTTAACAAATGTTAACGAAATAATCAATTAAATTAACATAAAATTAAGACATTATCTAATTTTTTAAGGAATTGTGGAAAGTATATTTTTATGAATGGCCCTGACCGCCTCCTTGCAGCTGCCGAGGTCCCCATCGTTTTGAATTATGTAGTCAGCGCTTTTGACCTTAATGTCCTGATCCATTTGATTTTGGATTCTGGCCTCCACCTCCGCTTTGGTAGCCCCATCTCTCGATCTGACGCGTTCGATTCGCAATTCTGTTGGAGCAGTGACCACAATTACCGCATCGAATTGATCTTGCCTTCCCTTCTCATAGAGCAAGGGGTTTTCCTGGATAATATAAGAGGCATCCTGCATGGCAAGCCATTTCCTAAAATGACTTTCCACCTCCGGGTGAACCATTTCATTGAGAGCCTTGAGGCTGCCAGGATCGTTGAAGACCACTTTAGCGAGGTACCCTGTGTTCAGCCTTCCTTCATCATAGGCCTTTTCACCAAAGCGCTTTTTGATCTTGTCCATCAATGGCAGGGAAGTTATCATAAGCTTTTTCGCTTCATCGTCAGCGAAGTAGACCGGAACTCCCAACTGTTCGAACATCCGGGCCACCGTGCTCTTGCCGCTGCCAATTCCTCCGGTCAATCCAACTATCTTCAAGGGTCTTGCTTTAATGAGTGAGGCGTGCTCCTCTATTTCTTGATCAAAAATTCTATCTTATTCGGTATAACCTTGACGTCAAAAATGATCTCGGGTTTTTCAACCACCTGAGGAATCAAATAGTCGAGGTTGTTGTCTTCCGACTGCTTGTAATCGCATTGCACCCGAAAACTGTTCTCCGGAATTTTGTTGAAATCTTTCAAAGCCACCTGAAACACAACCTTTACCTCTTTTGGATACGTGCTAATCAAATAATTTCGTGGCAAGTTGATGACTTCAAAGGGAATCGTAAAGGATCCATCCGTAATTTTGTCGACCTCGCCGATCACATTGACTTCCTGTACCGAAAGCTCAACTGCATCATTGGGAGGACGCAGTCCGACCTTTCTTGAGAAGGAAGCTGACAGATCCTGAAAGGTTATATCCTGAGT
>JAUIKV010000298.1 GCA_030430615.1 Bacteroidia bacterium | reverse complement strand
GTGCATACCTGTGTTCTGGAATTCAGCGCAAACTATAGCCCAGACTTTCAAATCAATCTCAAAAGGCTTAAGGATCTTGGATACGACCCGGATTTTGTCAAAAGCGTTTCTGAGATTCCTGATCTTTCTGATTCATGTTGGATTATAGATTCCATATTCGGATCAGGGCTCAGTCGCACCCCCAGTGGCTGGCTGAAAGATGCTATCAATAAGATAAACCGGAGTGGAGCTCTCGTAATTTCCATTGATTTTCCTTCCGGGTTGTTTTCTGAAAGCCCGATTGAGGATTCGGAGTCCATTGTAGAGGCTTCTATTACCCTTACTTTTCAGCAGCCGAAACTCGCTTTTTTATTGCCTTATTCTTCAAGGTACGCAGGTCAATGGGAAATTCTGGATATAGGTCTCTCTGAGGAGTTCATCAAGAGCCTGGATGGCTGCCATGAATTGATCGATCATCAATTCGCCGGTCTGCACTTTCATAAACGAGGGCGATTCGATCACAAAGGAACGGCCGGTCACAGTCTTTTAATAGGTGGCAGCTTTGGTAAAATCGGGGCGGTGATGCTGGCTTCAAAAGCAGCGCTCCGCTCAGGGTCGGGATTGGTATCGGCATACGTGCCAAAGTGTGGATATGTTCCAATGCAAGCGACTAACCCCGAAATCATGGTGGAGGTCGATGACGAGCAATACATTCAATTTTTCAATTTCAGAACCAAACCCACAGCAATCGGAATCGGTCCGGGTCTTGGGACGCATCTCAAAACGAAAAAGGGTTTTGTAGAGTTCCTGAAAAGTCATTCTATGCCACTTGTCCTTGACGCTGATGCCCTGAACATCATCTCCGAATATGATGAAATAAAGGAGCTCATACCAGTGAACAGCATTCTAACCCCGCATCCAAGGGAATTCCAGCGCCTGGCCGGATCCTGGTCGGATGATTTCGAGAAGCTTGAAAAACAAAGGGAATTTGCGAAACGTTATGATTGCGTTGTGATACTCAAAGGCGCCTATACATCCATTACATCTGGCGATAAGATTTACTTCAACGGTTCTGGCAACCCGGCACTCGCTACCGCGGGGAGCGGGGATGTGCTTACCGGAATACTTACGGGATTGCTGGCTCAGGGATACGATCCGATACATGCTGGCATTCTAGGGGTGTTCCTGCACGGTAAGGCTGCGGATCTGGGAATTGAAAATGAGGAATCCCAGGAGTCCTTTATCGCTTCTGACATCCTGAAATTCTACGGTCGGGCCGTGAAAGAGCTTCTAAAGGACAACAATTGATATTTCGAATGAGATTGGCATCAAATTTGATTTTATTCTTACAGTAAATCATATGAATCCATTTAAATGAGGACACTACTGGCAGTAATTATTTTTATTTCTTTTTTGGCAGGGGCCTGCCACTCCGGCAAATCGGGATCCCAGGCTTCTGATAAAACGATAAGTCAGGATAGTCTGACGGGAGTGGCTACGCTTGACACCATAAAGATTGAGAATGACGAATTGGAATACGAGATCATTATTCTGGAAATTGGGTTCAATCAATGGTTGGTTTCTCAACCCCCTATGAACTACTGGTCACTGAACGTTTTGGAACAACGGAACAGGGCTTATGTCTTTGAATGGAATCAACGGGCTGCGAACCCTACCGCATGGAATCCAAATCTCTACAATCAGTTCATCGACTATGAACCGACCATTCGCTACGGCCTGGAGGTCAACTACATGCTTTACATGTACTTTGAGTTCTTCCAGGAGAAGTACAGGCAGCGACTGTAGATTCCCGATTGCTGAGGAGAGCCTGCAAAATCACATTTTTTTCAAATCGATGAGAATCGAAAAGGTTCGGTTGATATCCTCTTCTTTGACCACGAGCGTGATTTCGTGCGTGGTCGAAATGACTTCCTGGACAGGGATGTTGGCCCAGGCCAGTTGTTTTAGTATGAAATAGTAAATCCCGGATTGTTCCAGGTTGATCTTGGGAAGCTTAATTGTAATCGAAGCCAGTTTGCTCATGGAATTGATCAGCTCTTCTTCCTTAAAAATATCATCAACCTGCTGTTTAAGATTAGCGCTGATCACGATATTGGTCTCGAAGATGCCTTGAGATACGGTGAAGAAGGACTCCCTGTTGTGTCCGATGCGGGCAAATATCTTTGATATGTTAAGAGGTAAGGTTTTGGAATTTTTAAAGGTATAGTCAAACAAGTCAGAGCGTACGATGAAGTCTCCGAGTTTGAGGGAAAGGGACTTGACATTCTTTCTGATTTTCAAGATCTCGATAGGTGACATGCGGTTGATCGACATCATGACGGCACCGGTTTTCACCGTTTTTCCCAATATTTGTTCCACCTCGGGCTGAATAAGCCTGGCTAGTGAAGAAACATTGATCAGCTTATCCTGCATCGCCTCTTCGATAAAAGGCGTTCGCTTGATGATCGTCTCGACAGTTTCCTGTATTGTTTTCACTGTTAAAATTTACACATTGTGTTATAATTTGTAAATATATTTTAAATATTTCATCAGCTCGAGATAAAATGAAAATATTTGTCCAAATTCAATAGAAAATGATAGTAATCAAGTTTGGAGGAACTT
>JAUIKV010000043.1 GCA_030430615.1 Bacteroidia bacterium | reverse complement strand
AAAGGAGAGAGGTGAAGCATGATTTATACGGTCATCAAATAGCTTCTCTCCTTACTATAAAAAAAATACTCAAACTTTTTTAGTTTGAGTATTTCTAAAGAAGCATCACTGCAATGATTCTTCTTTTAAAAGGGGAAAAAGGAAAAGGGAGAGGAAGAGAAGCGAAGCATCAATTTAACAATCAAATAACTTCTCTTCCACTATAATTGATTAAAAAAAATTTCATAAAGAACGAAAGTGCAAGGTAGAGTAAAAATTGATGGATTCAAAAATTTTTTCCACTTATTTGGATGTATCTAGCCTAAAATGTTCATAAATAAATAGTTAAATACAAAAACATCAACTAATATACGAGATAATATAGTGTAAAATCAATAATAATAAGTTTTTATATATTTGAAGCCGATGTAGTGGTTTTCAGGTATAAAACTCATGGTTTTCGGTGATATTTAAAATTCACCGGAATCCACTATTGTTTTATGTCTGATTTGCCGATACATTTGATCTATTAGCTTATTTCAGCTCAATAGAATGCATATACAAACAAATCTAAAAATTTATTATTATGAAAAATTTTACTCTTGCGCTTGCCTTATTGCTCGTCATGGCATCCTTCACGACGAACCTAACAGGCACATCCTCAGTGGTTTTGTCAGATATTGAGGGGACGCTTCTCGAATCGGCCCCAATCCTTGAAAACAACAATGGGGATGTAACAGTAACCTTCACAGTTGATGAGAATGTAATTGTTTCATCTTCGTTGATCGGATCTTCCAACGAGATTTTTCTAGTGGAAAATGGGGACTCCAAACAATCAAAAACGGTTACCCTCGGACTTCAGCCCGTTGATGGGAAAGTTGAAACTGCTTTCAATCACATCTACGACAACAATTATGATGTGGCAGCAATGGACGCACTCATGACGGCTAAGAATCCCGATAGAAAACCTCGAGGTGCCATCATTTGGGAATAATTGAACCGAACAATAAAAACAGATTTTAAACGTTTGTTTTTATAAACTAAAAAGAAGATCCGGAAAATTAGTTTTTTCGGATTTTTTTTGTCGAATAACTTAAATCAGGACCGTCATGGAAGACAAGATCACTGTGCATATTGCCGATGACCACCAGATTCTCATAGATGGGGTGAAGGCTGTGCTCAACCTTGAACCCAAAATCGAGGTAACGGGCTTTTCTCTGAATGGCAACGAGGTGGTTGAATGGTTTAAGGAGAATCAGGCGGATGTGCTGGTTTTAGATATCAACATGCCGGAGTTGGACGGTATACAGGTCCTCAAAAAGTTAAAAGGGCAGAAGAATAAACCAGAGATAATCGTTCTTTCCAGTTATGACGATGTCAAACTTGTGAAAGAAGTGCTCCAAATGGGGGCCAAGGGTTTTGTGCCCAAAAAATCCGCAGGAGAGCATATAGTCAATGCCGTCTACAAAGTAGCGGAAGGCAACCAGTATTTCACGGATGATGTCAAAGAAAGAATGATGCAAACCTTGTTGACGGGGCAGGTGAAGAATGAAGGCAGCCAGGACGGGGTATTGATCAGTTCCCTTACCAAGCGCGAGGTGCAGGTGCTCAAATTAGTGGCTCAACAATACAGCACCAAAGAGATCGGTGACGAGCTTCATATCAGTGAGAGCACAGTCGAAACCCATCGAAAGAATTTAATGAAAAAAGTAAAAGTGAAGAATAGCGTTGGTTTGGCTATATTTGCTTTGAAAAATGAGGTTATTTAATTCGAAAAGAGAGGCCTATGGGCTTCAAGCAGCGCGAATAGCGACTGTTTTTTTACTGTTTTTCTTTTTGTGCTCCACTACGAAGTCATCTGCACAGAACGACAATCAGAAGGAGAAAGCCTACCTCAATCTCAAACTGAATCAGATTGATTCTCTCATTGATCTTAGCCTGTTTGAGAAAGCCAGTAACATAATACGAAACACACAAAATACTTTTACTTTTAAAAAGGACCTGGAAGGCAAGCTGGAGTTCGAGTTCCGCAAGGCACGCATTCTTTATGAAAAGGGAGAGAGTGAGGCCGCCATTGAGAAATTGCTGACCGATTTTGAACACCTGAAAACCCGGCCCTTTGCACCGCTCAATATCACCTATGCTTCTTATTTGGCTAAAATATTTGCCAATAACCAGAATTTGAGCAAGGCGATTTCCTACAGCAAAGTCGCCCTGAACAAGTCAATGCTGATCAAAGACACGGTTAATACGACTATTTCCCTGATTCGTATTGGAAGCTTCTATTACGCCAAAAAACAAACAGATAGTGCCGAGTTCTATTTCCGTAAGGTGACGTATTATCCGGTGACCCCAAAAACTGAAGTGCGCATTGCCAATGCCTATAACAACCTGGGCGTTATTGCCCAGAATGAGAGTAAGTTTGACTTGGCGAAAGGTCTTTACTTGAAAGCCAAAAGTGTAAAAGAAGCCCAAAAGGATACTGTGGGGATTGCCTATGCGATTGTAAATCTGGGAAATGTATATCACTATGAGGGCAGTTTCAACACGGCGATTCACAATTACCAGGTTGCCCTGACCTCTTTAAAGAACCAGAATTCGGAAAATGCCCGGGCACTTGAAAGACTGATTTATGATAACCTATCCGTTTCGTATGATTCACTAGGTGACTACAAAAATGCTTATAGATCAACGGCTAGATCGTATGAGCTTTACGAACAGATCAACCGTGAGCATCTGGCGGAAAACCTCGCGGAAGTAGAGGCCAAATACAACCTGGCCCTGGAAGAACAGCGCACCGAAGAGGAAAAGAGCAAGGCCTTTCGGGCCCAAGTGCTGTTCTATGGGATGGCTTTTATCACCCTGACCTTTCTTGTGCTCGCATTCATCTTCTATAAAAACTACAAGCTGAAAGAGCAAAACAAGCTGGAGCAGATTCACAACAATCTGCAGACTCGCATTATTAATGCCACCATAGACGCCAAAGAGAACGAAAGGAAATCAATTGCAGAAATACTCCATGACAGCGTAAGTGCACTGCTCTCTTCGGCCAATCTTCACCTGCAGGCTTCGAGAAGTCAGTTGAATGGGGTTGCTCCAATCGAGATCACGAAAGCACAGGAAATCGTCAATGAGGCATCTGTGAAGATCCGTGATCTTTCTCATGAGCTGATATCCTCCGTTTTGCTGAAATTCGGCCTTGCGTTTGCGGTTCACGATCTCTGTGAAAAGTATTCCAACTCGGAACTGGAATTCATCTCTGATGACAACGGGATCAAACGCTACAATCAGCAGTTTGAGATCAAGATTTACAGCATTATTGAAGAATTGATCAACAACATCATCAAGCATAGCAAGGCCAAGAATGCTTCAATCAACCTGATTGAGCGAAATGGGAGCAAGCTAATTATTCAAATCATCGATGACGGAAACGGATTCGATACGACCAAAGCGAGAAGAAAAGATGGTCTTGGACTGAGCCATATCGACGCCCGGATCAAGATTATGAAGGGGGTGTTTAATATCAATTCCAAAGTGGGAGAAGGGACCAGTATTTTCATATCGGTGCCCATTCACCAGCCCGAGCTCGTCGAAGCAGTTTAGTCCAAACACTGCAGACTACCTTCGCGGAAATTCGATTACTTCAAGATTTTTGATTTCTGACCCTTCAATTTCGAAGCGAAGCATCGTGCGAACTTTGTGGAATCCATTCTTTCCGGCAGCCCCGGGGTTCATATGAAGCAAGCGATTCTTTTTGTCATACTGGACCTTTAAAATGTGGGAATGACCCGATATGAAGAGCTTCGGGGGCTTCAATTTCAATTGCTCCCGAACACGAGGTTCATAGCGGCCCGGATAACCTCCAATATGGGTGATCCAAACATCAACTTCATCAATGAAGAAGCGCTCATCCAGAGGGTACATGCTCCGAATTTCCCTTCCGTCTATGTTTCCGTAAACTGCTCTTACAACCGCCACCGATTCAATTTGCCGCATGACCTTCGGATCTCCGATGTCTCCGGCGTGCCAAACCTCGTCGGCCTGCTCGCAATATGTGAGAATTTTCTCATCGACATACCCATGTGTGTCGGAGAGAAGCAGAATCTTGTGTGACAAATCCGTTGATTAAAATAGTTATCTTTGCAGGGCACAAAAATAAGGGTTTTTGAGATACTTCATGGAACTTGGTTATAACGGTCAGGCCTATCACGGATGGCAGACGCAACCCGGTGACAAAACGGTGCAGGAAACGGTTGAAAACGCTTTATCCACCTTGTTGCGCAAAAACACGCAGGTTGTCGGATGTGGAAGAACGGATGCCGGGGTTCACGCATCTCAGTATTTTTTGCATTTCGACCTCGAAAGCGAGGACGATTCTGAAGAGACCTGGGACAAAGATGAGCTCGTTTTTAAATTGAATTCCATCCTGCCCGACGATATAGCAGTGTACAGGATATTTCAGTCGAAAGAACAGGCACATGCACGGTTTAGTGCGATCAGTCGCAGCTATGAATACAAGATTTTTGAAGGCAAAAGCCCTTTTTTGAAAGGACTCGTTTGGCAAAAGAGAGTTTTGAATTTGAATGTGGAGCGAATGAATCAAGCAGCTTTACACCTGTTGGAATATTCAGATTTCAAGTGCTTCTCGCGTTCGAAAACGGATGTGAAAACCTATATTTGCAGAATCGATGAAGCCATTTGGAAAAAAGAGGGTGATCTTCTCGTATTCCACATTACCGCGGATCGATTTCTGAGAAACATGGTCCGGGCCATCGTCGGAACTCTCATCGAGATAGGACAGGGAAAAAGAGAGGTCGAAGACATGAAACGTATCATCGAAAGCAGGGATCGAACAAAAGCTGGTCCATCCGTCAAGGCTGAAGGTCTCTACCTCAGCCGAATCCGATATCCTGAAAATCTATGGATTGAATAATATGTCAGATAAGCAAGATAATAAAGTCACTGGAAAGGTATACGACGTAAAGTTGTTTGGGCGACTGATGCATTACGCGAGGAAGTATCGCTTTCAGTTTACGCTCTCTGCTGTATCTGTCATCTCTGTGGCTCTTTTTGCAGCCGTAAGGCCGATCCTTCTGAAGCAGGTGATAGACGACTATATTTCCAACAAAGATGCAGAGCAGTTGCTTTTTTATGTCCTGCTTATGCTGGGGGCCTTGATTTTTGAGGTACTGTCGCAGTTTCTGTTTATTTATTTTGCCAACTGGCTGGGTCAGAACATCATCAAAGACATGCGAAAGCAGCTGTTCAGTCATCTGCTGGACTTCAAAATGAATTATTTCAATCGTTCTTCTGTGGGGAGATTGGTGACCCGGGTGGTGTCTGACATTGAAACGATTGCCAGTGTCTTTGGGCAGGGGCTGTTCATGATCATCAGCGACCTGTTGAAGATGACCGTAGTGGCCATGGTCATGTTGCTTATGAACTGGCGACTGGCTCTTATTGTTTTTGCCGTTCTGCCCATATTGATCTTCGCCACAAAGATTTTTCAACGAGCCATGAAGTCGGCATTTCAAGAAGTGAGAACGGAAGTGGCGAACCTGAACAGTTTTGTGCAGGAACGAATAACAGGGATGCGCATCATTCAGATTTTCACCCGTGAGAAGATCGAATACGACAAATTCAGGGAGATCAATGAGAAGCACAAAAAGGCCTGGATCAGGACGGTATGGTACAATTCCATTTTCTTTCCAGTGGCCGAGGTGCTCCCTTCCATTGCGATTGGTCTGGTCGTCTGGTATGGGGGATTGAGTGCCGCCGTAAGCAACTCAGTAACCGCCGGTGAGGTCATCAGCTTCATTATGATGAACAACATGTTGTTCAGGCCTTTGAGGCAAATAGCAGATAAATTCAATACGCTGCAGATGGGGATGGTAGCGGCGGAAAGGGTGTTTAAAATCATCGATGCCAAGGAAAATGAGAATGACCTGGGGGAAATTGAAATTTCAGCCTTCAAAGGTCAGGTCGAATTTGAAGAAGTGCGATTCAGTTATAAGAAAGACGAGGAGGTCATCAAGGGAATCTCCTTCGAGGTGGATCCCGGTCAAACGGTTGCCATAGTAGGAGCGACCGGAGCGGGTAAATCCACGATCATCAATCTTCTCAACCGCTTTTATGAGATTGACTCAGGGCACGTGCGAATTGATGGCATAGACATCTATGACTATAAACTCCATGACCTGAGAGCCCAGATAGCCGTGGTTCTTCAAGACGTGTTTCTCTTCTCGGATACCATTTACAACAACATCACATTAAAAGACGATAGCATTTCCAGGGAGGAAGTAGAAATGGCGGCTAAAGAGATCGGCATTCACGACTTTATCATGACCCTGCCCGGCGGCTATGATTACAACGTAAAGGAAAGAGGCGTAATGCTCTCAGTCGGCCAGCGTCAGCTGATCGCTTTCTTGCGGGCGTCAGTCAGCAAACCACGTATCTTAATTCTGGACGAGGCAACCTCTTCCATTGACTCGTACTCAGAAAAGCTCATCCAGGACGCCACCGAGAAAATCACCAGGAACCGCACCTCGATCATCATTGCACACAGGCTGGCTACCATCCAGAAAGCCGATAAGATTATCGTCATGGAAGACGGTAAGATCGTGGAAATTGGGAATCATGACGAGCTGCTCAGAAAAAAAGGATACTACAGCAAACTCTACAACATCCAGTTCGTGCAGAAACAAGCGAGTTAGGACAGGTCTTCTTTGATGATCTCAGCGAGCTCAGCCGTATCCTCGAAAAGAATAAAGGCCCCATTGTTGATATAGGATATCTGACCTGATTCTTCCGAAACAATTAGGGCTACTGCATCGGTTCGGGTTGTGATACCCAACCCTGCTCTGTGCCTCAACCCGAAGTGGGCGGGAATTTCAATCGTATTTTCAATCGGGAGAATGACACGAGTAGCCGTAATCACATCATTTTCGACAATGATGGCACCATCGTGAAGCGGGCTGTTCTTATAAAAGATGCTTTTCAGAATAGGCTTGTTAACACGAATCTCCATTTCGTCTCCGGTCATTTTGACGAATTCGAGACTGTTGTTTCTTTTCAGAACAATAAGAGCACCGGTTTTAATCTTCGACATCTCCGAGCAGAAACTCACAATGTCATCGATGTGGCTGTTGGCTGCGAGTTCCGTCTTGAACAGCCGAAACCGTTTCAAAAATCCCTTTTTTGAAGCGATATTCGTAGAGCCCACCATGAGCAGAAACTTTCTGATCTCCTGTTGGAACACTATGATCAGGGCGATGAAACCACCACCCAAAAACTTGCCTAGGATATCACTTAAAAGCTCCATCTCCAGTGCCTGGGTGAGTTTCCAGATCAGGTAGATGATGGCAATTCCGATGAAAATATTGATTGCCGCTGTTCCGCGGATCAGCCTGAAAATATAAAAGAGGAGCACGGCGACCAAAACAATGTCCAGAATGTCCAGAAAGCTGATGTTTAAAAAATTGATCTGGTCCAAGGGATGAGCTTTTTGTAAATGTATGAATTATTTTAACGTTTCAACGAGCTCAGTAGTATCCGCCACGACTTGCGCAGCAGCGAGATACACTTTCGTTTCGAGATAGCTCTGAAAGGAGAGTTCTTCGTCATACATCAGCCTGAATACCTCAGTGTTTTCCTCTTTGCAAGCATTGTCTACTTTCCATATTTCACCGAGTTCTTCCAGTTCATATGTTTTCCCGTCGACCTGCAGATGGTCTTCGTAAATATTTACCAGCACCAGGCATGGACTCGAATCGATTGCATCATTCGTCGATTTGGAATTGTCACCCAATGCTGCAAATCTGGTCTCCGGAAATTGCACGAGGGAAATTCTCTCATTTTTACTGTCGGCGTAGCTGAAATAATTAATCATGCCTTCTTTTTTATGCATGGAGTCTTTATTGCGGTCGGCTTGCATGATCTGAAGCAAGGGAATCACGTCCTTCATCGTCAGCCGGCGGTCAATATTGAAGATCCAGTTCGTATTGATGAGTTTGTTGTTTTTGTTCAGTGAGGCTTTAGAATCCTGCCCGTCCGGATCGTAAAAGATCCAGATGCTCGAATGATTTTCAATCTCCGAAATCCCCCCTTCATCAATTACGGGAAGCAGAACCTCCTTATCGGAGCATTGACAAATGAAAACCAATCCAATTAAAAAGAAAAGGCGATTAATCATTTCTGGTTTCGAGTTTTGTTTTTTCGACGATCAGTATGGCCTGCATCGCCTCCCTGACATCATGCACCCTCAGGATGCTGGTTCCCTTCAGCAATGCAATGACCTGTGCCGCGACTGTAGCCGCAAGTGCCTCCTCCGGTCCAGTGCCGATGAGTTTGTACAACATGGATTTGCGTGACACACCTGTTAACACAGGTAGTTCCAAATTACCCAATAGTTCTGACTTGGCGAGCAACTCGTAGTTTTGGTCGAGTGTCTTGCTGAAACCGTAACCCGGGTCGATGATGATGTCATTGACCCCCAGCTTGCGCAACTCGAAGACCCTTTCAGAAAAGTAGTAAATGATTTCCTTGACCAGGTTTTTGTAATGCACCTGGCTTTGCATGTTCTGCGGAGTTCCTTTCATGTGCATGATGATGTAGGGAACCTGCAGTTGTGCCATGGTCGAAAACATCTCCGGGTCCAAATGCCCTGCCGAGATATCATTGATCAGTGCCGCTCCTTCATCAATGCTTTCCCGGGCAATCTCACTTCGAAACGTGTCTACCGACACAAGTGTCTTGTCAAATTCCTTAAGTATCAATTTAAGCGTCGGAAGCAACCTGGCTCGCTCCTCCTCAAGGCTCACATGGGAGGCTCCAGGTCGCGAGGAATAGGCGCCCAGGTCGATGAAAGTCGCTCCTTCGAGAAGCATTTTTTCAACCTGGCTGAGAATCTGCTTCTCACTTTTGTACTTTCCTCCATCGTAAAAGGAGTCCGGGGTGAGGTTGAGAACTCCCATGACCCTGGGTGTGTCCAGATCGATGAGGTTTCCCAGACAATTGATGGTTTTCATTCAGACTTCTTCATTAGGCATTTTGGTAAAAATAAACAAAGCGCCGGTAAATTATCGGCAGTTTTTTATAATTTCGTCTGATTCTTTAGCTAAAGACAGAATTCATTTCATGCAAAACACTTCAAGCCAGTACGACGAGGTCGTGTCCCGTTGCCGCTCGTTGTTTATCGATAAAATGGCAGATTACGGAAGTGCCTGGAGAATACTCCGGATTCCTTCCCTCACGGATCAGATATTCATCAAGGCACAGAGAATAAGGCAGCTCCAGGAAAACCAGAATCGCAAGATCGAGGAAGATGAAATACCCGAATTCATCGGGATCATAAATTATTCTGTCATGGCCCTGATTCAGCTCGACAAGGGGGTGGCCGAACAGCCCGACCTAGAGGTCGAGGAGGCGACCGTTCTCTATGATGAGTATATTAAGAGCACCAAGGCCCTTATGGAGGATAAAAACCACGACTACGGAGAGGCCTGGCGAGACATGCGGATCAGCTCCCTCACTGATTTGATCCTTCAGAAGCTGCTTCGCGTAAAGCAGATAGAGAACAACCAGGGGAAAACCCTTGTTTCGGAAGGCATTGGCGCGAATTATCAGGACATGATCAATTATGCGGTTTTTGCATTGATTTTAATCGACGAAAACGAAAAGAAATGATGAACCTCTTGAGTCAGATTGCGCGGTTGCTCGTATCGGTGACCTTTATTTTTTCAGGATTCGTCAAGTTGGTCGACCCCCTGGGATCGGCATACAAATTCGAAGAGTATTTCGGGGCGGATGTGCTGAATTTGGAATTTCTAAGTCCTTATGCGCTTCAGTTTTCAATACTGTTGATATTGGCCGAGATCATGCTTGGTGTGATGCTTCTTGTCGGATACAGGCCTAAACTAACGGTATGGAGTCTGTTTGCCATTAGCCTGCTGTTTTTGTTTTTGACTTGGTATTCGGCGTATTACGACAAGGTGACCGATTGCGGATGTTTTGGTGATGCCATAACCCTCACTCCCTGGGAGACGTTTTACAAGAATGTGATCCTTATTGTTTTGGTCGTCTTTCTCGTGTTAAGGGTACACGACATACAGCCCCTGCGGTCAGAACTTCTGGCCCAGCGGATATCATTGGTATCCCTGCTTGTTTTTGTCGGGATCATAATTTATGTGCTACGTTATCTTCCGATCATTGATTTCAGGGCCTATGCCATCGGGAAAAACATCCCGGAAGGAATGGCAATCCCGGAAGACGCCGAGAAACCTGTTTATGAGGACACCTGGATTTACAATGTCGATGGAGAGGATCGGGTATACTCTACCGAGGACAAGCCCTGGAACATAGAAGGTGCCACTTTTGTGGATCGCGAAACCCGAACGCTCAAAGAGGGATATGTTCCTCCCATTCATGATTTCACCATGGAACGCGACGGAGAGGACCTCACTGAGAGTTTGATGGAGGAGGACAGGCTAATGCTTGTTGTGGCCTATAATCTAAACCTGGCAAACAGCTCTGGCTTGCAGCAGCTCAAGGCGTTGAGTGAGCGGGTACGCGAGAAAGGCTACAAGGTTTATTTCTTTTCAGCGTCAACCCAGGAGGATTTTCAAAAGGTCAAAGCGGAGTTCGGATTCGACCTGGAGCTTCTTTTCTGCGACGAGACGACCCTGAAGACGATTATTCGCTCGAATCCCGGCATCGTCACTTTGCAACGAGGCACGATTACCGGAAAATGGAGCTGGCGGGAAATAAAAGACATTGAGTTGGATTAGAAGTCAACGAACTACAAAAACAAACAGGTTTGAAACAAGCATTGTTGGTATTTCTCGGAGGTGGATTGGGAAGCGTGGCCCGCTACTGGTTGGGTCTGAAGCTGAACAATTTTGAAAATGCCATCCCATTCGGCACCCTTCTGGCCAACGTGCTCGGAAGCCTGATCATAGGCTTTATCTTCGGTTATACAGCAAAAACAGGCCTGTTGAATGAAAATCACTCCTTGCTTCTTGCGACGGGTTTTTGCGGAGGCTTCACCACCTTTTCGACCTTTGCCTATGAGAATCACCTGTACCTGAAGAGCGGGGATTATTTCGGTTTAATTCCCTACCTGGCCTTGACCTTTGTGCTGGGCATAGCTGCGGTCTTTGCCGGCCTCTACCTGGCCAAGATGGTATGACAAGTCCCTTTCGCGACGGTTCAATGATCGCCATAGGCTTTTACGCCTGCGCGGATTTCAAGGTCAATGTCATTCACGCGAGGAGGAATGGGGCAGGAATATTCTGAATTATATGCACAGTAAGGATTGTATGACTGATTAAAATCGATAACGATCTCGTCACCCTCAGGAATCGACAGATCGATATATCTCCCACCTCCGTAGCTGCTGTTTCCATTGGTTTTGTCAGTGAAGGGCAGAAACAGATAATCACTGTGCTCCGGATCCAGGATCAGTTCCTGGTTCTGGTAAATCTCAAGTGAGCATTCCTTTCCTTTCAACTGGAACCGAGCCGTCGCATAGAGTTTGTATATGGGCAGACGGTCGGTGGTCGTTTGCATGGCAAAAGGTTTGACGTCATTGTGAAATTCTAGCCGGGCCCGAACCCGATATGTGGTGTCAATCGGGAAAAACTCGAGACTTTCAAAAGTCAACCAGTCTTTTTCTGTCAGCGGAGAATCTTCACTGTCGGCAAATTGCGCGTTCAATTCTTCCTGAAAGTCAAGTGCTTCCTGAACAGGATTCACCTGTGACTTTCCACAAGACAGCAGAATTGAACAGAGCATAACTGTGAGGAGCAGTCTGTTTGATTTCATGAGATGATTTTGAAATAAAGATACCGATTCCTCCATAATACAACTACCCCGGAGTCAAAGAAATAGAAGGGCGAATTTAAGCTTGAGCTGTTTTTCCGATTATCTTTATCCCATGCTCCAAAAGTTGATCATTCCTTACAGAGGCTTGTCGCGAGAAGTCTGGTTTCTAGCCCTTACCACCCTGGTTAACAGGGCAGGGGCGATGGTGATCCCATTTCTGTCACTCTACCTCACCCGCTCCCTCGGTTTTACCATGGGCCAGGTCGGGTGGATCATGACCTGTTACGGTTTGGGATCCGTTCTCGGTGTTTTTTTGGGAGGAAAATTCTCGGACCGTTTTGGCTATTACAAGGTCATGCTCGTGAGTCTTTCGATTACCGGATTCATATTCCTTATCCTTCAGGTAGTCGAGACATTCTACGGGTTCTGCATGGGCATTTTCATGCTGACCCTGGTCGCCGATGCCTTTCGCCCGGCAATCTGGGTGGCACTGGATGACTACAGTGATTCGGGAAACCGAACCCGATCCGTCACCCTGATCCGGTTGGCAATCAACCTTGGATTTTCGCTGGGCCCGGCTGTAGGGGGTTTGATAATCACCTACGTCAGCTACAAAGGCCTGTTCTGGGTAGACGGAATCTCCTGTCTTGTTGCTGCACTGATCATTTGGAGGACCCTGCACCAGAAAAGCGCAGTCATCAGTCGCGAAGAGAGTCGTAAACGGAATCTCGTTTCTCCCTACAAGGACAGACGTTACATGGTGTTCTGGTTTGCCATGTTCCTGGTGGGTTTCACATTCATGCAGTATTTTTCGACGATTCCATTGTACTACAACCAGATACTGGGACTGAGCGAGGATCATATCGGGCTTATGCTGGCTGGCAACGGGTTTCTGATTTTTCTTTTGGAAATGCCCATCGTGCATTCGCTTGAGAACGGCAGACTGGAGGATCTCAAGATCGTGATCGGCGGCACCTTCCTCTTAATGCTCAGCTTTTTGGTTTTGACCATTTCCCCCTGGATCAGTATAGCGATTTTGGGTCTTGTGCTCATGACTTTTGGAGAGATGCTAGGATTTCCGTTTTCCAATTCCTACGCGCTGGATCGTTCACGTAAAGGCAACCAGGGGTCCTATATGGCCATGTACAGCATGTCATTCTCCTTTGCCCACATTCTTGGTCCGAATGCTGGCCTGCAGATCTCGGAGCGCTACGGATTCGAATCCACGTGGTATCTGATGGGCGGAATTTGCCTGGTGGCATGCATCATTGTTTTCGCAATAGACAGGCGAGAGAACAATTGATCCCGCTTACATTTCTTCTTTCGTGAGCCGAGCCAGGTAGTCATAGTGCCCGCCCGGGCATATCATTTCACACTTCAATCCAACGTGGCTGGCATGAAGCGCCAGGTTGTTGAAATCGACATACAGCCAGGGAAAAGGGTCGCTTCTGAGATCTTTGTAACGGGTTTCAAACTGCACCTCTCCGTAGTAGTGATCCGGGGGGAGGGGCTCTGAATCCTCATCTTCGAACATGTAGATCAGGTCAGACGAATCCGCGAGGATCTGACCCCCGGGTTTGAGCAAAAATTTCAATTTGCCCAATAACTTCGGCAGCTGTTCCAGTCGACCACAGATTCCCATGCCATTCATCAGCATGAGCAAGGTATCAAAGGTCTCACCTTCGAGTTTCCAAATGTCCTTCACCTGGGCGTTCTTTACCCCGCGTATGCGACAGGTTTCTATGGCACCTGGAGAAATGTCGATGGCCTTGACCTCATGCCCCTGGTTTTGCAGCCATAGTGAATGCGAACCTGACCCGCAGCCTATGTCAAGCACTGACCCTTTCGACATTTTCAAGGCTCGCTGCTCCAGTTTCGGCATTTCTTCAAAGTCTCTGAAAAGATAGGGTACAGGCAGTTCGTCTAGTCCAGCTACGGAGGTTCTGGTTTCTATGTTCTGAAAGGGTCTCTTACTGACATAGTCAAGCATGGCTTTCCCCAAGATGTCCTGTTTGTCTCCCGATGATTCGTTTATTGGATCCATAGCTTTGAATTCAGCGTTTAAGTTTTTCAAGGTTGGGCCCACTCCGGGAAGACACTCAGGGAGATGTCGAAAATAAACGTAGCCAGGTAATAGGTGGTCAGGGTTACGATTACCACACCGACTAAGTTGAGCGCGAGGCCTGTTTTGGACATGTCAAAGACCTCAAGTCGTTTGGTACCGAAAATTATGGCGTTTGGCGCCGTGGCAGAAGGCAACATGAACGCCAGGGACGCTGAGATCGTGGCCGGCAACATAAACAGAAGGGGGTTGAATTCAATGCTCATGGCAAGCCCTGCGAGCACG
>JAUIKV010000297.1 GCA_030430615.1 Bacteroidia bacterium | reverse complement strand
ATGAAAAAATAACCGTGAACGGAGTTGTAGAGTTTATGGTGTGCGATGATGCGAACTGCCTCCCTCCCACAGAAATTGATCTGAAGTTCGAAGTCCAGGGCGAAGCGGGTGAGAAAGAGGTGCCGTCAGAAGCGGAGTTGACTCCGGGAGCCTCATCGGTGCTTCAGAATGCAACAGCGAATGCAGAGTTGAAAGGCCAGACCGAGCAAACGGAAAAAAGCCAGAAGGGGCCAACCGGCATGAGCGACAGAAAACAGAAGTCAAAGAGCCTCTGGACCCTTTTTATACTCAGCTTCCTGGCAGGATTTGCCGCCTTGCTTACCCCTTGCGTGTTTCCGATGATCCCGATGACAGTTAGCTTCTTCACCAAACAGAGCAAAAACAAGGCTGTGGGCATTCGAAATGCAATTCTGTTTGGGGTCTCAATTGTCGTCTTGTATGTGCTTCTTGGAACTGTTGTCACCTCGGTGTTTGGAGCCGATTCGCTGAATGCATTGTCGACAAACGTCTGGTTCAACCTCATCTTCTTTGCCTTGCTTGTGATCTTTGCCGTCTCGTTCCTGGGAGCATTCGAGATCACCCTGCCAAGTTCATGGGGCACCAAAGTAGACTCACAGGCCGACCGAGGAGGTTTGATAGGAATTTTCTTTATGGCGCTGGCTTTGGCTATCGTATCTTTTTCGTGTACAGGTCCTATCGTAGGCACTGCGCTTGTAGCCGCTGCGGCACAGGGAGGAATCGCTCCCGTGGTTAGCATGTTTGGCTTTTCACTTGCCATTGCCCTGCCTTTCTCCTTATTCGCTGCCTTTCCCGGTTGGCTCAACTCATTGCCGAAATCCGGAGGCTGGCTCAACACCGTTAAGGTGTTCCTGGGCTTCCTTGAGCTGGCGCTTGCATTTAAGTTTTTATCGAATGCTGATCTTGTTCTTCAAGCGCACCTTTTGGAAAGAGAAGTTTTCATTGCCATCTGGATCACCATATTCGGTGCGCTTACCCTGTATATGTTTGGAAAAATCAAATTGCCGCATGATTCAGACCTTAGTCACATCTCGGTCGGAAGGCTGAGCCTGGGTCTGCTTGTTGCCGCCTTCACAGTCTATATGATCCCGGGATTGTGGGGAGCTCCTCTGAAATTGATCAGTGGCTTCCCTCCACCGATGCATTACAGCGAATCTTCTTACGGTGTGGGCTACACGAAACTGAGTGACTCCGGAAATATCACAGAAGCCGCGCTTCCGGAAGGCGCTCATTTGGGGCCTCACGACATCGTTGCCTTCCTGGATTACGAAGTTGGCATGGAATATGCAAGAAAGGTCAACAAGCCTGTCATGTTGGATTTTACCGGACATGCCTGCGTCAATTGCCGCAAGATGGAGGAACGGGTCTGGTCAGACACCAGGATTCTTCAGATTCTCAAGAATGAGGTCGTATTGATCTCTCTCTATGTTGATGACAAGCGTCGATTGCCGGAAGGGGAACAGTATACGTCGAAGATCGATGGTAAGAAAGTCACCACCATCGGCAAGAAATGGAGCGAGTTCCAGATCGAAAAGTACGAAGCGAATGCACAACCCTATTACGTTTTGCTCGATCACAACGGAAACAACCTCAACCTGTATTCTGCCTACACTCCCGACGCAGACGAGTACCTGAGCTGGTTAAAAGAAGGGATTGCCAATTTCGAATAATCGAACCGCTGCAATCTGACAGGGCCATTGATCGTTATGCATGCTTGAAACCATCTCTATGAAAAGGGTATTGACATTATTACTTATTTTGAGTTCATATATTCTGTGGGCACAGAACGGTTCTTCTTCTTTCAAGGAAGGAGAATTTCTGAAATACAAAATACACTACGGACTACTCAATGCGGGCTTTACCAGCCTTGAGATCAGGGAGACTGAAGATGAAAACACGCTTCATGCCATTGGAAAAGGATGGACCACGGGAATGGTGGGAATGGTCTTTAGAGTAGATGACAATTACGAGACGTTTTTCGACAAAAATACCCATCGGCCTATTCATTTCATTCGAAAGGTTAACGAAGGTGGATATACCAAGGACAAGGAAATCTTCTTCGATTTTAAAAAGCACAAGGCGCGCGTTGTCAATCACAAAAAAGAAACTGACAGCACCTACTTCATACAAAACGATGTAAAGGACATGCTTCAGTCATTCTACTACGTGCGTTCCATCAATTTTGACGAGTATGACGAAAATGACACGATTGATGTCAGGATGTTCTTTGATGAACAGATGTATATGGTCAAGGTGCTCGTCCTGGGCAGGGAACGCTTGAAAACCAAATTCGGCGAGATCGACTGTGTCGTTATCCGGCCTCTGGTTCAAGAGGGCAGGGTCTTCAAGGATGAAGAAAACGTCACCCTCTGGGTCTCGGATGACCAGAACAAAATTCCCGTCAGAATCAAGGCGTCGATCCTCGTGGGATCGGTTAAGGCCGACCTCATCGAGGTTAAGGGGCTGACCCATCCTTTTGCTTTAAAGATTTAACGTTAACTTGGCTCGCCTTTTTAGCAAATTCAATAAATTTGCACATCCGAAAAAATCAATTCGTCCATGACAAGGAGCTCATTGGTCATTCTTTTTAGCATTTTTCTGTTTATTTCGTGTGGATCGGAGGCAGA
>JAUIKV010000042.1 GCA_030430615.1 Bacteroidia bacterium | reverse complement strand
CCGGTTACAACGACTGCATTGTTTCCTGCCTTCTTGATCTGAGTCAAGGCCTTTTGCACAGCAGCTTCTACCGGGGTTGCATTTCCAACACTCTTGCCTTCCACAATCGAAGCATAGAGCATTTGCATCACTTTCATCTGTTCAGAAGGCTTGACAATGACTCTCTTGTCAGCGTTTGCCCCCGTAAGACTCATGTTCGATTCGAACTGGATGAGTCTCGACATTTTTCCGTTCTTTGGCTTTCTTCCCGCGGCATATCCGGCGCTGAAATTTCCTCCCTGCCAATCCCCGAGAAAGTCAGCCGCTACTGAAACAATTACATCTGCCTTGTCGAAGTGATAATCAGGAAGTGCCCTGTGACCGTACATTTTCTCAAAAGCATTGAGAGCGGCATCTTCCGAAACAGCGTCGTAAACCACGTGATCAACGTTTCCATAGGTTTCGTTGAAAGATGATATCAATGCGTTAATCGATGGGCTGGCGGTTGTTCCGGTAAGGAATACGATTCGTCCGCCTTTGGCTTTGATTTCAGCCAGTTGACCTCCCACCTCTTTATCAAGGGTCGTCCAGTCTGTTTCTTCTCCTTTTGCAATGGGTCCTCTCAAACGGTTGTTGTCGTACAAGGACAGGACCGAAGCCTGAACTCTGGCATTGGTAAAACCATTGGCCGCTTCTTTGTTCGGTTCTATTTTGATGGGTCTTCCCTCTCGGACTTTCACCAGGACATTGGCGAAATCAAACCCGTCAGCAATTGCGCTGGCGTAGAAATCCGGTATACCGGGAATCACGTCATCAGGCTTGACCACGTAAGGAATGGAATTGATCACCGGACCCTCACAGGCAGCCAACGAGGCTACAGCCGTAGAAAAACCAACGTATTTAAGGAAGTCACGACGCGATGTGTCGCTATTGGAAAGAGACTCTTTGTCTCCAAGGAACTTGTCCGTTGGAAGGTCCTCTATGAATTCACTTTTTTGCAGCTTTTCAACAATCGAGCTGTTTTCGTTCAGCTCTTCAACACTTTTCCAGTATTTCTTGTTAGATGCCATATTTTTTTCTCTTGTTTATTCGTTCTGATGAAACGCCCTGGGGCCGAATCAAATGAGTTCTTATTAGTAGTGACACTTTCCGCACTCGAGCCCTCCGATCTGAGCGATGGTGACTTTCTCAACACCATATTTATCGGCGAGTTGCGCATGAATCTTGGCGTAATAGTCATTGCCCTTCAGATCCACGCTTGTCTCTCTGTGACACTCGATGCACCAGCCCATTGTCAGCGGTGAGTATTGATACATGTCTTCCATTTCCTCCACTGGGCCGTGGCACTTCTGACATGCTATACCTCCAGCCGTGACGTGCTGGGCGTGATTGAAATAGGCAAAATCAGGCAGGTTGTGAATTCGCACCCACTGGATTGGTTTTTGCTCGTAACCTTCGATATAGGCCAGGTTCTCCGGATCCCAGCCAATGGCGTCATAAATCTTTTGAATCTCCGCGTCGTAAAACTCCTTGTCTCGCTCTGAAGTAACAGGTCCGTTGTATTCGGCGATGCTCTTGTGACAGTTCATGCAGACATTCACTGAAGGAATTCCGGAATGCTTGCTGTGCTTGGCAGTTGAGTGGCAGTACTGACAATCGATTTTATTGTCTCCTGCGTGAATCTTGTGCGAAAATGCAATGGGTTGTATGGGCTGGTAGTCCTGGTCAATCCCGAGGTCCATCAAAGCATTTAGACCGATGTATCCGACGAGTATGAGCACAAAAATCGTGGCTGCAATTTTCAGGAAGCCGTTGTCACTGACAAAATATATCCAGGCCACAAGACCTGCAATGGCCAGAATCACGACGTAGGTCATCCATGGAATCGGGTGTCTGGGCTGAGCAATGACCTCCTCTCCGGCGACAGCGGCAGCGGGTGCCACATCTCCAACTGAGGTATATGCGATGATAGCCTCGATGTCCTCATCCGACAACTGCGGAAAAGCCGTCATAGGCATGCCATTGTATTCGTTGAAAATATCGATGGCATCCTGGTCACCACTTGCTCGCAGGGCGTTGTTGTCTTTGATCCACGCTTTCAGCCATTCCATGCTTCTGCGATCGGCAACATCTCCCAGGGCCGGTCCGATGAGTTTTTTGTCCAACTTGTGACAAGAAGCACAATGAACCTGGTAAAGTTTTTTCCCTTCGGCCACCTTTGGATCAACCTCCTGAGTCAACGCAGCAGTCGCCGGGGCCTCTTCTGGCTCACCATTGGTGTAAACGAGAATGTCGTTGATGTCCTGCTCGGACAATTGCGGATAGGCCGTCATAGGCATACCGTTATACTCGTTGAAAATATCGATGGCATCCTGATCACCACTTGCCCTCAAGGCGTTGTTGTCTTTGATCCATGCCTGGAGCCATTCATTATCCCTTCTATCCGTTACTCCTCCGAGGGCCGGACCAATGAGCTTTTTGTCAAGTTTGTGACATGCGGCGCAATTGGCATTGAACAACTTCTTACCGTTGGCATAGTCACCTTCCTGAGCGGAAAGGCTAAAGGACAATAAAAATAGGAAAGAAAGGCTGGCCAGGATCTTCTTCAGTGAATTGCTTTGTAGTAAAACTTTCATCTGTTCGATTTACGTGATTTAAAACTCGAAATTTGAGCGAAAAATAATTTTGAACTCCTGTGTTTTATGACAAAAATCATGTTTGAGCAAAATATTGTGCAAAAATACATTTTCTGTTGTACAGACAAAGTCTAAATAATCTGTTAAACTTAATTTATAATGATTCTAAATAAGTTTGAAAAGGCCTTTGTTTCAAACATTCTTATAGTTTTGTAAAAATAATTAAACAAGCGCTTTATGACTGTGAAATTTTCATCCCTGCTCGCGTTCATTCTGTTGGTTCCCGGTCTGCTCCTCGGACAGGAAAAGGAAGGGGACTTAAGAGTGGAAAGCAGTGCCAGCGTCAACGAGCTTGTCGCACAAAAAAAAGCCTACAACAAGGATCGGAACTCCTTTCCGGGATATAAGATCCAGATCTACTACGGAAGCGAAAAAGAGTGTTACGAGATCAAGGATGAATTCAATGCCCTGTTTCCAGATATTCCGACTTCCATTATCTTTAGCACTCCACAATGGAAGTTGCAGGTAGGTGAGTACCGAACTCGTCTTGAAGCAGATAAGAGCATTCAAAGCATAAAGAAGGAATATCCTTCGGCTATAGTCCTAGCGACAGACATTGAATTGGAATGAACCACTGACCATGAATGAATTTCTCGACGCCAGCAACAAAAACCTCAATCCGGAGGACTTCGATGTGGAACGCAAGCTCAGACCGCTCAGTTTCGATGATTTTGCCGGCCAGGAACAGGTAATCGAGAATCTCAAAGTATTCGTAGAGGCAGCAAATTTGAGAGGAGAAGCCCTGGACCATACTTTGTTCCACGGACCACCCGGCCTGGGCAAAACGACTCTTGCACACATCATAGCCAATGAACTGGACACGAACATCCGCGTTACCTCGGGTCCCGTGCTCGACAAACCCGGGGATCTGGCGGGTTTGTTGACAAACCTTGGTGAGCGTGACGTTCTGTTTATCGATGAGATTCACAGGCTAAGCCCGGTGATCGAAGAATACCTGTATTCGGCCATGGAAGATTACAAAATCGACATCATGATCGAATCAGGCCCTAACGCAAGAAGCGTGCAGATCAACCTTGAACCCTTCACGCTGATAGGGGCCACAACGCGATCCGGTTTGCTGACGGCACCGATGCGCGCCCGATTTGGAATCAGCAGTCGCCTGCACTATTACAATACTGAGCTTCTAACACATATCGTTCAGCGAAGCTCAGGGATCCTTGATGTCAACAACACCATGGAGGCAGCCATTGAGATCGCCGGTCGCTCGAGAGGAACGCCTCGAATCGCCAATGCCCTGCTCCGTCGTGTCAGGGATTTTGCCCAGATCAAAGGAGATGGCAACATAGACATAAAAATAGCGCGGTATGCCCTAAATGCACTCAATGTTGACAAGCATGGTTTGGATGAGATGGACAACAAGATCCTCTCTACAATCATTGATAAATTCAAGGGCGGCCCTGTTGGGATATCGACCTTGTCTACTGCCGTCGGCGAGAATGCAGAGACCATTGAAGAAGTATACGAGCCCTTTTTGATCCAGGAGGGATTCATCATGAGAACACCCCGTGGCCGGGAAGTCACCGAACTGGCCTACAAGCACCTTGGCAAGACCCCGGGAAGCACCCAGGACAAGCTTTTTTAAACCGTTTTGGACACCCGATCCCTACATACCCAATGGATCAAGGAAGAAGCCCTGCGGCTTGGTTTTGACTCCTGTGGCGTTAGCAAAGCGGAATTTCTGGAAGATGAGGCTCCGCGACTTGAGTCCTGGCTCAAAAATCGATTTCATGGGAAAATGTCATACATGGAAAACCATTTTGACAAACGGCTCGACCCCACGCTTCTAGTTCCCGGCGCCAAATCAGTGATATCTCTTACCTACAATTACTATCCCGAAAAACTTCAGCGAACCGATAGCTTCAAAATATCTAAGTACGCTTATGGCGAAGACTACCACAAGGTGGTCAAGGACAAATTGCGGAACCTTGTCGCCTCGATGCAAGATAAAATAGGAAGTTTCCAAGCTCGCGTCTTCACCGATTCAGCGCCCATCATGGAACGTCCCTGGGCACAACGATCCGGTTTGGGCTGGATCGGCAAACATTCCCTGTTGATAAGCAAGGGCAAAGGCTCGTTCTTTTTCCTGGCAGAGATCATCACAGACCTCGAACTCGTTGCAGACCAACCCTTTTCGACTGACCATTGCGGCACCTGCACACGTTGTCTGGACGCCTGCCCGACAGAAGCGATTGTTCCTGACAAAACGGTAGACGCCTCCAAATGCATCTCCTACTTCACAATCGAGCTCAAAGATGAAATTCCGAACGAATTTCAGGGAAAATTTGAGGATTGGATGTTCGGCTGCGACATCTGTCTCGACGTCTGCCCTTGGAACCGGTTCTCAAAGCCTCATGCAGAGCCCAGATTTGAGCCCCGAAAGGAGATCTTGCAACATTCCAAAAAAGACTGGGAGGAGATCACCGAGCATCTGTTCAATGACATTTTTGCCGATTCACCAGTCATGAGAACAAAATTCACTGGTCTGAAAAGAAACTTGAACTTTCTTAAAAGGTGATTCCGGCAACGTTTGGTGATTCCAAAAGAATTAACTTTGTTGGTTGAATTCACAAAAACACAACATGTCTGCGAAAATCAAGAAAAACGACGCCCTTCACTATCACGAGTTTCCCACCCCGGGAAAGATCGAGGTGACTCCGACAAAAAAATACAGTACGCAAAGAGAGCTGTCACTGGCATATTCACCTGGAGTCGCCGAACCCTGTCTCGAGATCGCCGACAATGAGCTCGACGTTTACAGATATACCTCAAAAGGGAACCTGGTCGCGGTAATTTCGAATGGTACCGCGGTTTTGGGTCTTGGAGATATCGGGCCATCCGCATCTAAACCTGTAATGGAAGGCAAGGCTCTTCTCTTCAAAATCTTCGCGGACATTGACGTTTTTGACATCGAGGTCGATGCCAGTGATGTCGATAAATTCGTCGAAACTGTAAAAGCAATATCTCCCACCTTTGGCGGCATTAACCTGGAAGACATCAAGGCTCCGGAAGCGTTTGAGATCGAAAAAAGACTGAAGGAAGAGCTCAATATACCTGTCATGCACGACGATCAGCACGGAACAGCGATCATCTCGGCCGCTGCTCTTAAGAACGCCCTTGAAATTGCAGACAAAAAGCCTTCAGAGGTGACTGTCGTGATCAACGGAGCAGGTGCGGCTGCCATCTCGTGCACCAAGCTTTACAAAAAATTGGGGGTGAAAAAAGAGAATATCGTGATGTGCGACAGCAAAGGAGTTTTGCGTGAAGACCGCAAAAATCTGACTGCCGAGAAGAAGGAGTTCACGACCTCACGCGACCTTCACACCCTGGAGGAGGCGATGGTCGGAGCTGATGTCTTCGTTGGGCTTTCAATTGGAAATGTGGTCAGTCCTGAAATGTTGAAAAAAATGGCGGACAACCCGATCGTTTTTGCCATGGCCAATCCTGATCCCGAGATCGATTACAAACTTGCGGTGAAGACCAGAAAAGACATTATTATGGCGACAGGTCGATCCGATTATCCAAACCAGGTGAACAATGTGCTGGGCTTTCCCTTTATTTTCAGGGGCGCCCTTGACGTCCGGGCAACCAAGATCAATGAGGAAATGAAAATGGCCGCCGTTCACGCACTGGCTGATTTGACCAAAGAGAGCGTTCCTGAACAAGTCAACATCACTTACAAAGAGAAGAACATCAGCTTTGGCCGTGACTACATCATTCCAAAGCCTTTCGACACGCGACTCATTAGCGAGATCCCACCTGCAGTTGCACGAGCCGCCATGGAAAGCGGGGTTGCGCTGAAACCCATAAAGGATTGGGAAGCCTACAGGGAGAATCTCATCGAAAGGCTGGGAGCCGGAAACAAATTGATGCGCCTGGTTACCAACAGGGCAAAATCGGATCCCAAAAGAGTGGTTTTCGCCGAAGCAGATCAGCTCAGTGTGCTCAAGGCTGCTCAAATAGCCCATGAAGAAGGTATTGCCATTCCTATTCTTCTGGGCAGCAACGAAGAGATCAGCAGGCTGATGAAAGAGATCCAGTTCGAAGGGGATATAGCGATCATTGATCCCAAGTCGGATGCCGAACAGAAAAGGCGTAATGAATTCGCCCAAATCTATTGGGAAAAAAGAAGACGCAACGGCATCACGCTTCTGGAGGCACAAAAATGGATGCGGGAACGAAATTATTTTGCTGCAATGATGGTCAATGAAGGCATGGCAGATGCTCTGGTAACCGGATACACCCGAAGCTATCCGACCGTGGCCAAGCCCATGATTGATCTTATCGGAAAGATCAAGGGAATCAAGAAGGTGGCCGCAACCAACCTGATGCTTACCGACAGGGGGCCGCTTTTTCTATCCGACACGGCTATGATCATCAACCCAAATGCCAAAGAGTTGGCTGAAATCGCAAGGATGACGGACAAAACGATGAAACTATTCGGCTTAGTGCCAAACCTGGCCATGGTTTCGTTTTCCAACTTTGGTTCTTCCAAAACGGAATCTGCTATCAAAATGAGGGACGCGGTATCCTATCTTCACAAACACTATCCGGAAGTGAACATTGACGGGGAGCTTCAGGCAGATTTCGCCCTCAATGCAGAAATGAGAAACGATAAATTTCCATTCACAAAACTGCAGAAAAAGAAAGTGAACGGGCTCATCTATCCGAACCTGGAGTCAGCCAACATCAGTTACAAGCTGATCAAGGAATTGGCGGTGGCTGAGTCCATAGGGCCAATAATCATGGGGCTCAATAAACCGGTGCACCTGATACAGCTCGGTGCCAGCGTCGACGAAATCGTCAACATGGTTTGCATTGCCGTAGTGGATGCACAAGGGAGAAAAAATTAGTTATTAAAAAGCTTGAACAAAACTTTTCCCGGGACATAAAATCATTACATTTGATTCGTTTACGATTCCGATTTTATGATTACACACATCCGTGGCCGGCTCGTCGAGAAACATCCCGATCACGTCGTTGTTGAGTGCAACGGCCTTGGCTATTTTCTCGTCATTTCTCTCCAGACTTTTTCGAATATTCCCGACCTGGAGAACATCCATCTCTACACGCATCAGGTCATACGTGAAGACGCCCATATCCTCTACGGTTTTTACAGCAAGACCGAACGGGAAATCTTCAAATTGCTGCTCTCGGTCTCGGGTGTGGGACCCAGTACTGCGATCACCATGCTGTCTTCCATGGAAACGGAAGAGATCCAGGAAGCCATCGCTCATGAAAATGTCTCTAAAATTCAGTCTGTCAAGGGTATAGGCTTAAAAACGGCGCAACGGGTAATCGTTGATCTTCGAGACAAAATTCTGAAATCCTATGAAATTTCAGAAGAATTGCAAACACCGAACAATACTATTCGAAATGAAGCGTTATCAGCTTTAGAAGTGTTAGGTTTCAACAAGAAAAAAGTTGAGAAAACAATACAAGTTATTTTGCAGGAAGAACCAGAAATGAGTCTGGAGGACCTGATCAAAAAAGCCTTGAAAAACTTGTAAAATTTGTTCAGTGTAGAGCAACTCAAATATAATCTCCCTGTTATATTTGTTGTACTCCTTTTTAGTACGACTGTACTTTCGGCTCAAATAAATTCATCCAATAATTCAACAACAAACTCAATATCAAGTAGTTCTGCTACTAATGATACAATTCCTGCTCTTCCCTACTCTTTCAGCAGCAAGCAAAACGGCGGTCTTTTCCTCAACGACAACAAGGAACTGGAGGTGATCTACGATCCTAACACAGGCAACTACATACTCATGGAAAAGATCGGGGATTATTACATCGAACATCCCCGCCAAATGACCCCGGAAGAGTACAAAGACTATCGCCTTCAGAGGGATATGATCGAATACTCCCGTTCGAAGCTTGACGCTGTGGGTGGAAGAACCGGAAATGCCGAGGAAGCCCGGAAAAACCTGCTTCCAACCTACTACGTGAACTCCAACTTCTTCGAGAGCGTTTTCGGAGGAAACAGCATAGACGTGAACGTTCAGGGTTCCATCCTGATCAAAATGGGGCTCATCTACCAAAGGGTTGAAAACCCCCAGCTTTCAGAGAACAACCGACAGAGCACCACCTTCGACTTTGACCAGGAGATCAATGCGAGTTTAAACGCCCGAATCGGAACAAGACTCAGGGTGCTGGCCAATTTTGACACCCAGTCAACTTTTAACTTCCAGAATATTGTCAAGTTGGAGTATACCCCGACCGAAGACGACATCATTCGGAAGATCGAAGTGGGTAACGTTTCCATGCCGAGCAGGAACTCGCTGGTGACCGGAGCACAGAACCTTTTTGGAGCGAAAATGGAGCTTCAATTCGGAAAAACCACGGTCACGGGAATTTTCTCGCAGCAGAGGTCCCAAACCCGATCAGTGACGGCCCAGGGAGGATCCCTGCTCAATGAATTCGAGTTCCGGGCAACTGACTACGACATCAACAGGCACTTCTTCCTGGCTCAGAATTTCAGGGACAGCTACAACCAGGCCCTGGTTAATTTTCCGCTGATAAACAGCACGATCAACATCACGCGGATCGAAATCTGGGTGACCAACCGAAACGCAACCACTGAAGGAACAAGGAACATTGTTGCGTTGGCGGATCTCGGGGAGAATGATCCGGGCAATATCGGTCCGGCAAACGTGACTCCGACCCCCGGGGGCAAGGATCCGAGCAACGAAGCAAACAACCTCAGCGACCTGCTTACCCTCAACGGACCGATCCGTGAAATTGCATCGGTCCGCCAGGCACTCACTCCCTACAACATGGTTCAGGGACGTGACTACACCATTTTGGAAAACTCCGTCAAACTGGTTCAGGGAGTCGATTTTACCATGAATGCGCAGCTGGGCTTCATCACCCTGAACCGTCGTTTGGTAGACAGCGACGTTCTTGCCGTCGCCTATGAATACACCGACGGATCGGAGGTTTACCGGGTAGGTGAATTCACCGACGCAGGGGTTGTGGCACCCGATAACCTGGTCGTGAAAATGCTCAGAAGTGAAATCATCGATCCGACAATCCCGATGTTTGACCTGCTGATGAAAAACGTCTACGAGATTCCAGGGGCCTTCCAGCTTGAAAGAGATGGATTCCGACTGGAGCTCTTGTACAGGGATGATGCCACAGGTGAACCCGTGAATATTCTTCAAAACGCCCAAACGCCGGGCGTGACAGACAGAACAATCCTCAACCTCTTGCGACTTGACCGACTGGATCAGAACAACAACGTCAAACCCGAAGGAGATGGCTATTTTGACTACGTTGAAGGAATTACCATTGACTCGCCAAACGGGTATTTCATCTTCCCGGTCGTGGAGCCTTTTGGAGAGTTTCTCGATAATGAGCTCCTCCCAGAAGACGACGTCTATGTGTTCAGGGAACTCTATGATCGAACCCAGGCGGAGGCACAAAACGATTTCCAGCAAAAGGACAAATACTTTATCAAAGGATACTTTAAATCCGATGGTCAAAGCGGAATTCCTCTCGGAGCCTTCAATGTGCCGCGAGGATCCGTCAAGGTGACCTCCGGAGGAAGGGAACTCGTCGAGGGAGTGGATTATGTCGTCGACTATAATATTGGCAACGTTCAGATTATCAATCCGGCTTTGATCGCATCCGATGCTCCCATACAGGTGGATGTCGAGAACAACATTGGCTTCAACCAGCAAAGAAGAAGGTATATGGGACTCGATGTGCTTCACGTGTTCAACGAGAAGCTGGCGATCGGAGGTAGCTTGATCAATCTCAACGAAAGGCCCCTGACACAGAAGGCCCAATTTGGCTCAGAGCCCGTGAACAACACAATACTGGGGGCATACCTCACCTACCGGTCTGAAGTACCCAAACTAACCAAATGGGTGAATGCCTTGCCAAACATTGACACCGACGCTCCTTCCTACGTTTCGGTGCGGTCGGAAGTGGCACACCTGATACCTGGCACGCCTTCTGGAATCGACCTTGAGGGAGCTGCGACTTCCTACATCGACGATTTTGAAGGGGCCCAGATTCCTCTTGACATGCGGGCACCCAAGCAGTGGTTCACGGCTTCTGTGCCGCTAGGGCAAACTGGCGACCTCGATTTCACCAACGGGAACATCGCCGATGGTTTGCCGGAGGATCTTCGTTTCGGGGCATTGAGATCTCAACTCTCCTGGTACAACATCGATCAACTTTTTTACGGCACCAGCCTGCGTCCACCCAACATTGACAGCGAAGAGCTGTCGAGAGCAGAGGTCCGACAGGTCAACTTCAATGAGCTCTTTCCGAACGTAGAACTCGACGTGACCCAGTCCAGCATCGTCAGAACCTTCGACATGGCCTACTATCCGGCTGAGCGAGGTACGAATAGTTATGACGACAGTTTCGGAAGTGATGGCAAATACCTCAATCCGGAGGATCGATGGGCGGGTATCACCAGGGCACTTACCACGACCAACTTCCAGCAGGCGAATATTGAATACATCCAATTCTGGCTGATGGATCCTTATGAGAATTATTCGATTCGACCAGAGGAAGGCGGCCCTCAGGTGCCCCCTTCTGACCCTGATTTCGTGGGCGAGCTCTACTTCAACTTTGGAGACATCTCGGAGGATATTCTGAGAGATGATCGCAAGATGTTTGAAAACGGGCTTCCCGAGGACGGAAACCAGGTGCCTGGATCGAATATCGAAGAGACTCCCTGGTCGTCCATACCTACAAATCAGTCTTTATTGTATGCCTTCACCGAAGACGATGCTGCCCGGGTCAACCAGGATCTCGGACTCGACGGGGTAAACGATCAGGATGAAGCAGAAAAGTACGGTCAAATTTTCGGGGAAGACCCATCCGCAGACAACTACCACTTCTTCAGGGGCTCCGATTTCGACGCAGAAGATGCCTCCATTCTAACGCGATACAAGGACTTCAGCCTAACGGAAGGAAATTCGCCTACTGTGGCCAATAGCACGGAGAGCTACCCGACCTCAGCGACCACCTTCCCGGATGTCGAGGACATCAACCGTGACCAGACGATGAATGCTATTGAGCGTTACTACCAGTACAAGGTGTCTCTGAACAAGAATGACCTGGTTGTAGGACAGAATTACATCGTGGATTCAAAGACGACGACCGTCACCCTGGCAAATAATACGACCCAGCAAACCACTTGGTACCAGTTTCGCATCCCGATAACAACGCCGGATGATCCTGACAACATCATCAATGACATGTCGGGTTTCACCTCAATCCGTTTCATGAGGATGTTCCTCACCAAATTCAAGATTCCTGTAGTCCTGAGATTCGGAGAGCTTCAGCTCGTACGAGGGGATTGGAGACGATACACCAAAACACTGGATGAGAATATTGATCCGCCTCAGGAGCTGCCACCGGATCAGAATCAGAATTTTGAGGTAGGTGTTGTAAACATCGAGGAAAACGAAGACCGCGAGCCCATCCCCTATGTGCTTCCTCCGGGCATACGACGTGAGCAGCTCCAGGGAACCACAACCATTCAGCAACAGAATGAGCAATCCCTTTCGATGAAGGTCATTGATTTGCCGCCAGGAGAAACAAGGGCCGTTTTCAAGAATACCACTTTTGACCTGAGGATGTACAAGAACCTGAAAATGTTCATTCACGCGGAATCCGTACGTGGCAGCATTGAGGTCATGGACGATGAAATGGTCGCAATCATGCGTCTGGGTAGTGACACCGATGACAATTATTATCAGGTGGAGATTCCGCTGAAAGTTACAGACTTCAACGCAGTTACTGCGGAAGAGATCTGGCCGGAGGAGAACAATATCAACGCGCTGATCGAGAGTTTTGGAAATTTAAAACTCGAACGCGAAGAGGTAAATGCCCCGGTCAATGAGCTGTACCCTCAAATCCAGTCGGGGGACCCTGCAGAATTCCGTATCCGAATAAAGGGAAATCCCAACCTGGGTAATATTCGCACCCTGATGCTTGGTGTTCGAAACCAAAGCTTCACTCCCAAGAGCATGGAGCTGTGGTTCAACGAGCTTCGAGTTGCGAATTTTGACAATAAATCCAGCTGGGCTGCCATTGTGAATGCTGACGCCAACTTCGCTGATTTTGCGGATATCTCTGCTACAGGATCCATGCATACGATCGGGTTTGGTTCACTGGATCAGATGGTGAATGAGCGTAGCCAGGATGAGATGAAGCAGTATGCTTTGGTATCGAATATCAACATCGGGCAACTGCTGCCGAAAAGAGCAGCGGTCAGCATACCGATGAATTTCAGCTTTGGGGAGGAGTTCAGGGACCCGAAATTCGACCCGAGATTCCAGGACGTTCTTTTTGACAAGAATTCTGATGATGCGGATGCTGCCCGCGATTACACGAAAAGAAGGAGCATTAATTTCATAAACGTCCGCAAGAACCGAACTTCAGCAGATGGAAAGCCCCGTTTTTATGACGTGGAGAACCTGTCCCTTTCCTATCTTTTCAACGAAACCTATCACAGGGACTACAACATTCAAAAGTTCATCGACCAAAAGGTCAGGGCCTCGATCAATTATACCCACAGCTTTCAGCCTAAAGTGATCGAACCATTCAAGGGATGGGGTCTTGTAAGCGACAAGGCCTACCTGAAGTTCATCAAGGATTTCAACCTGAATCTATTGCCGACTTCACTGGCCATAAACAGCAATATCATCCGTTCCTACAATGAACAACTTTCCCGCACACTCGTGGAAGGACTGCCTGATCTGCCCTTACTTCAACAAAGAAACTACATGTTCGATTGGGACTATCTCATCGCATACAACCTGACGCAGTCCCTGCAATTCTCGCTAAGGGCCATGAACAATTACGTCTATGATCAATTTGACGACAACGAGGACATTCAGATCTATGACAATTTCTTCCGCGTTGGACGTCCGGAGCATTACCACCAGACCTTGAACATGTCGTATAAGATTCCTTTTGACAAATTTCCAGTTTTAGACTTTCTCACGGGAACTTACAACTACACCGCCGATTACGACTGGCAGGCTCCCGCGTTCACCAACATAGAGACCCTCGCCAATACGATTCAGAACTCCAATACCCACAACCTGACCGCTGAAATGGGAATGGACCGCCTCTACGATTACATCGGGCTGAACAAGCTTTTCACGAAACGAAAGACGGTAGATGCCAAAGCAGATGCCGAAACCGGAGAGATAAAGAAAAGCAAAAGAGGTCTTACCGGGGGGCAGCGTTTGGGAAGAGCCTTCATTGACATCCTCACAGGGGTTAAAAACATCCGGTTCTCCTACACAGAAAACAACGGAACTTTCCTGCCCGGCTTTGTTCCTGAATTCGGGTTCCTCGGACAATCGCGATACGATGGAGGTTTCGCACCGACCTTCGGTTTCGTGTTTGGAAGCCAGGCTGACATCCTGGACAAAGCGCTTCGAAATGGCTGGCTGCTATCACGTGGCGGGTCAGACAACTATTATGCCCGAAACTACAGCAAATCCCATTTTGACAAATTCGACTATTCCGCCAGTGTCCGATTCACAAGGGATCTCGACATTGAGCTCTTCGGGAACAGAACTTACACCGAGAGTTTCAACCAACAGCTGGACGTCATCGACGGGTTGCTAAATGAGACCCCCAGAAACGCGGTTGGAAATTTCAGCATCTCGATGTTCATGATTGGAATGTCTCTTCAAGATGGGGAGGAGCTCTTTCAGACCTTCAAAGACAACAGGGCGACAATTTCTCAGAGA